>JAFOHH010000082.1 GCA_017421905.1 Clostridia bacterium | reverse complement strand
CACGCTGGCCAAGGCCGTAAAGGTGGGCAAGAAAAAAAGGGGCAAGCGAAAAAAACGAGCAGAAAAAAGCAAGCAGAAAAAAGTGGAATAAGCACGAAAAAACCGCGCCGCATTTGCGGCGCGGCTACGCTTTATGCTCTTTTATTTTTTAGCATCTGCGCTTGGCTCTACCACTTCCTTTAAAGAAGCAAGCAAGCCTGCCACGTTTTGAATTTCGCTGGGGATAATCAGCTTGGTTGCCTTGCCGTCTGCAACCACCTTAAGCGCATCGTAGCCCTTTAAGGTGAGGTATGCGGCGGTGGGGTTTGCCTCGTTAATCATGCGGATTGCAGTAGAAGTACCCTCTGCCTCGGCAATAAGCGCCGCCTTTTTCGCTTCGGCACGGAGAATGAGCGATTCCTTTTCGCCCTCGGCTACCAAAATGCTGCTGCGCTTTTCGCCTTCTGCCTTTAAAATTGCCTCGCGGCGTTCGCGTTCGGCACGCATTTGCTTTTCCATGGCTTGTTGAATATCGCGCGGGGGGAGAATGTTTTTCAGCTCCACACGGTTAATTTTAATGCCCCACGGGTCGGTAGCCTCGTCCAAAATGGTGCGCATTTTGCTGTTTACCGTATCGCGAGAGGTAAGCGTTCCGTCTAACTCTAATTCGCCAACCAAGTTACGCAGGGTGGTTGCGGTAAGGTTTTCGATTGCGCGGATGGGACGCTCTACCCCGTAGGTGAACATTTTAGGATCGGTTACCTGAAAGTATACTACGGTATCGATTTGCATGGTTACGTTATCTTTGGTGATAACGGCTTGGGGCTCGAAATCTGCCACCCGCTCCTTTAAGCTGATGGGGGCGGTGGTGCGTTCGAAAAAGGGTATAATCATGCGGAAACCTGTTTCCAGAACGCGGTTAAATTTACCAACACGCTCTACAACGACGCTAGTCGCTTGCCGTACGATACGGATAGAGCTTGTAAGAATGATAATTGCAAGAATTGCAATAACTACGAGAGCAATAACAACACCGGGGATCATAAATTTTCCTCCTAAAATTAATCGTTTTGTACAGGCTTTACTACAAGCTTGTTTCCTTGAATGCGCACCACGGTAACGAGCGTGCCTTCGGCAATGGGTTCTCTTTCGTTTTCGGCAATCGCCGTCCAAACGACGTCGCGTACCTTTACCTCGCCGGGGAGCTCGAAAGCGGTTTGCTTGCGCATGGTGCATTGCAGCCCAACAAGGCTATCGGCATTGGTTAAAACCGTTTGCTTATCCAGCCGCTTTTTTAAGGGGGTGCGGAGGCTGACCAGCAAGCCGAGCGAAGAAAGCAAAAACAGAACGATTTGCACAATTTCTCCCACACCGCAAAGCTCTAAAACAAGCGCAATAATGCCGCCGCCTATAAACCAAACGGAAATTAAATCGGTAGTGAGCGATTCGATAACCGCCGCCGCAACGATAATTCCCAGCCAGACGTAAAAAATTGCGTCCATAAAACCCTCCTTTTAGTTTTGAAACGCGCGGACGGTTTATAAAGTTACAATTCGTCCTTGCAGTATTATTATAGCATAGCCCTAGCCGCTTTGCAAGTATTTTATAAATTTTTTTTTGTGGAAGGTTTCCTTTGCGCCGTACCCCCTCTGCTGTTCGGGTGGGGTTGAAAACAAAAAACGCCCTGCATGGCTACTTATTATCCCCGAAAAGAAAACGCCCCGCAAGCCTGCTTGCTATCCCCCAAAAGAAAACGCCCCGCATTTTTGCGGGGCGAACGGTTTTAGGTGTATTTAGCTTTTTCATTAAGCAAAGGAATTATACCATTCTTGGAGCGTAGCGTATTCCTTATCGCCTACAACGATTTTGCCAACGGTTGCCGTGCTGGCAACTTTAATGCGATCACGATAGGCTTTTCTTACTTTTGTCAAATCGAGCACTTCTACTACGGCGTTATCTTCTATTTTAATACGAGACCGTTCAAATCTTGCTTCAATTTTCTTTACGTACGCATCTTGACCTACTAACACGTAATCGTTGGTTTGTCCCCACGCTTCGGTATAAATAGTATCAATCGTTGCGCCTCTTATTTCACACATTGCAGAGTTGTCAAGATAAATAGAATCGTATCTTCCGCCATCTATAAAGGTTTCAGATCCATTTGAAACAACCATAGACAGCACGAAAGGAACCGACGCATCGTAAGCAGTACTAAACTCTGAACGAGTCGTTCCCGTGATGGTACAATTGTTAAGCCAAACCTTTCCGCAAGCGTTAAACGCCGTACACCATTTATTCAACTGAACGCTTTTAAAATCAATAATATTTACGTTGTTAAGTACCGTCTGCGTATTAGATCTTTTATTTACATAATCGCCAGCCAAAATGTAAGATCCTTCACCAGTAAAGGTTATATCGTTTACAGTTACTAAGTCTCCATTTTTGGTCGTAAACAACGTAGTATCTTCCGGGTACCAACCGATATTGACAAATTCATGACCAGGGAACGGATGGAAATCAACTGTATATCCGTTTCCGTTTACCGTATACCCCTCTTCTCTCGTAGCATCACGAAATAGCGGTACGTCCATCATGGTAACGTTACCCAAAATTTCTATATCGCCGTTTTCAAAGTGTTTAAGAGCATTATCGGCAGGGAGAACGGAATAGTAGGTGGCTGTACCCTTGTAGGAGGTAAGCAAGCAGTAATCTGCTTTTAAAAAGTTGGTTGCTGCATGCTCGGAGGCGTTATCGGCAGGGTTCCAGTCTACAAACGTTCCGCCATACAGGTT
>JAFOHH010000081.1 GCA_017421905.1 Clostridia bacterium | reverse complement strand
GTCGTGCAAATATCACAGCCCAAACCGCCGTTATAGCGTTGGGAAAAACGGAAAGCATTTTCGTAAATTCGGTTTACCATTTGCGCGTAATAATACTCGCCCGTATAGGCAAAAAGCTCCATTGCAACGATAAAAGAATCGACAACGGCACAGCCTTCCGTCCATTCGGGGCGGTGAAACCAGTTATAGTTGGCAAAATTTGCAGTCATTCCGTCCGAAACGTACAGCTCGAACAGTTTTTTTGCCTTTTCTAAATAAGCGGAATTACCCGTTTGGCGATAAAACCGTAAAATGCCGCGCGTGCCGGAAAGGGTTGCGTGCGTTTGACAACGAATGCCGACTTTATCGATAGAATCGAAAATTTCGATACAACGTTCAATCAGTTTTTTTAGCTGCTCGCTGGGAATTACGTCATAAACGGCGGTGTATCCGTCCAGCGGAATAAACGCGCAAGCAGTATCGGTAGAAAGCCTCCAACCGTTTACCGAGGTTTGCAGCAAATCGCCCATTGCCTCGCCCAAATTACCGCGTACGGATATATCGGTAGGATACTGCTCGTAAAAAGGCAACAAACGGACGAGTAAAGAATCGTGAATACTTTTAACGATATTGTAGCATTGCGCATCTTGATATTTTGCATAATGCTCGCAAACGGCACGTAAAAACCAACTATTTCCCGATAAAAGCTGCTCGGAAACAACGTCTTTAACCTGCTCACCGAAATATTTATCAGCATTGAGATGCTGTTCCAGTTTTTGCATGATTTCCGGCATATATTGCGCGGAAACCCCTAGCACCTTCTCGTCTGAAATTAAAGCGAGAAGCGTTCTTCCCTCCCAGTCGCCCGGCCAGTTATAAGCAGGATCTTGAAAAACTTTTTCCGGTTGAAAGGGCTCGGTTTCCATTCGTTGCAGGTTTTTTTGTGCGCGAAGCTGCAAATCTCCGTACGTTTGAATTTTATCGAAAGAAATAAAGTCCATAGTGCTCCTTAATTATGTCGAATAGTAAGATCAGTAATACCGAATTGAACGAAAGAGGGATCGTCGCGCCAGTTGGGCGATTTGTCGTTTTCCCAAGACCCTTCCACCGTAAAGGTATAAGGTCCTACAAAATAACTTTCGGGATCGGCGTTGTGATGGGGGCCCATTAAGTTACGGTTACCGGAAATGAGTTCAATTTCCAGTTTGTTTTTGCCTTTTTTCAAATGCTTGGAAATATCCAAAACGTAGTCAAACATCATATTCCCGGCATCTTGACCGTTCAAGCGGATTTTAGCAACGGCAAAACGGCCGCTCAGCTCTAATTGCGCGCTCGTATAGTCGGCATCAAATTCCGTAACGACGTTCATCGATCCCGCAAAATACGGGTAGCCTTTGGTAACGAAATCGGCTACGTCTACTTCGGTTTTTTGATTTTCCAAAACGAAATTGCCGCTGTAAATCATACTGCGACGGGGCGCAGAGGTAAACGTTCCTTCCGTTTTTACAGCAAAATCACCCACCAAATAGATTTGGTTAAGCTCCGTATTGTAGTTTAAGCAATTTTTCAACGTTTCGGAAACGCCACCGTATAATACGTAATAAACGTAATCGTCTTGATAATAATTCATTTTGATTACGATTTCGTTTTCGCCCGGTTTTGCATAAGCCGAAATAGGTGCGGAAATAAAGCTACGATCTAACCACGCGTCGTTTTTTAGTTCAATTTCCCTGCCGTTTACCGCAACCGAAAGGAAGTTATCGGGTTCGGTTACAAGGCGCAAATCGGTGGGAATTTCGCCTACGATAAAGTTAAACTTTAAGTAAATATCTCCGCGATAACGGCTCTTTAACAAATTGTTTTGCAACAATTCGAGAGGCAGCTTTTTGCCATAAGTTTCTCCGTCGTACGAAAGGGCGGCATATTCTAACGTAAGCGCATTTTCGGGCTTACTGATAAATTGCATTTGAGTAGAAAGTTTTTCTTCTACGCTTACAGCAGGTGCAGATTTTTCTTCGGCCGTTCCGGCAAGGAACAAATACGACTGTCCGCCGCGGAAGGAAAGTGCGTTAAAATCTACTGCGTAGCTTTCTTCCGTTTGCAAATCGTAAGCAAAGAGATCGGTTTCTTCACGGAAGGTAATTTGCAGGGTGGTATCGTCGTCGGACAAATTAACGAGATAGTAAAGGTCGCCGTTTTCCGTTTTTCTGTGCATTACGCGCAAGGGGGCGTAGTTTTCCCCTGCCACCGTTTTAGCAACCAGACTGGAACGACTGCGGAGCTCCTCTACCGTAACGTTGCTTTGCAAGAAAGAGGTGTCGGCAACTCTACCGTTAATACGGGTGGGAACGCCGTCCAGCAGTAAAATTTTACCGCCGTTTGCAAGGTATTCTTTTAAAAGCTTCGCCGTGCTTGCATCGATCGTATCCGTTTTTGCAAGAACAACGGCATTATAGGTGCATTGACCGATGGTAATAGTATTGCCGTTTACCGAAGCATATTTTTCCATAAGCCATTCGTCGCCGATATGGTAGCCGATTTGGTTATGGCTAAGCGTTTCTACCGCCTTATGGTAGCCTTGGTCTACGTCGGGAATGTTGAGGTTGCCAACTTCTCTTCTATAATGCAAATAGCCACCGTGAACGGGCGAAATTAACAAAACGCCGGCAACTTCTTTTCCACGCGTAAGTGCATAACCGAGCTTGGTGAAATAATCGTTAAAGGTTTTGTATTCCTTAAACCAAGCAAGGTGCTCGGAATAAGAGGCAGGATAGTCTTTTTTTCTTTGTCCGCGAATGGAATATGCCATTAAATGTTGGCACATTAAATTGATACCGGATGCGTATTGCCATTCGGCAAGTTTTTTGAGTTCCTTAGGCGTTACGTCCCAACCGCAGCAAGCAAACATTTCGGAAAGGCATTGTTCCTTACCCAGTTGCGCCGCAACGGAAGAAACCTGCTTGGGAGAGATATCGTTGCCGATAGGACGACCAAGCCAGTCCATTCCGGGGATATCTTCGTATTCATAGAAGGGCATAATGCCGCCGCAAGTCCACATTTGACCGCCAACGCCGGCTTCTTCTACCGAGTGCCCCGTAATTTGTCCGCCATTTGCATGCAACCAATCGTAAATAACCTTGATAAAATGATCGGTATAATAGCGGTTGCAAAGACGGTAATAATCAAAACGGAATTCTTGCGATCCGTCGTATTCTACAAACAGACCGGCAAGACAGTCGAGAACATCGTATCCGTATTCCTTTTTAAATCCTTCGATAAAGGTATCCGACCAAACGGTTGCCCAACGGTAATATTGCGGCTCGTCCGTAAAAAATCCGGGCATCGCCTTGCCAAAATCGTCGCCAAGGCGTTTTTTGTACTCAGCATGCGTAATTTCAACGAATTCTGCCGTAACTTTCGCATTCATAACGTCAACGTACGTTTCATCATACTTGCGATATACGGTATGATACGTTTCCACGTTCGGCTCTGCCGCTGTTACGCGGCGGAGCTTATTGTTTTCTATTACGTAAACACCAAAGGCCGTGGGGTCAAACTCGGCCTTTTCTTCATATTTTAAGAAAGAGGCATAGTAATTCTCATTTTTGAGCAATTTTCCGCCGGCAAAGCCGCTAGGCCATCCGTTTTCATCGTAGGACCATGCGTACATACCACATTTTTTTGCTTCGTCTACCGAGGCTTCGATACACTCAAACCATTCGTCGCTTAAATATTCGGTCATAAGGCCGCCGCGAGCGTGCATAAAGAATCCGCCAAAGCCTTTCTCCTTCATATCGCGAATTTGGCGACGTAATTCTTCGGGAGAAAGCTTATCGTTCCAGCTCCAAAACGGAACAGAGGCGTATTTAGCCGGCACGTTTTTCAGTTCTTGAATC
>JAFOHH010000080.1 GCA_017421905.1 Clostridia bacterium | reverse complement strand
TCCTTAAAAGCGTTTTTTACCATGCCGGGCTCGGCGTTAAAATGGGCTATTTCGCACATTAAATCGATAACCGTATCGGTGTAACGAACGTAATCGCCAACGTAGGGCATAAATTCGCCACCAGAGTCAATCGGCCGCTCGGGACGAATCCATGCTCCGTAATTTTTGTCCTTTTCTAATCGTGCAACGTACTTGGTTAAAGCTTGATATTTTTTCATATCATAACTCCTTTTTTTCCCATTATAGCACACTTTTGATAAAACGGCACAATCTTTTTTATAATTTTTCAGTTTTTTGACAATATAAGACAAAAAGCGCAACCAAACGGGCGGCGCGCTTTTCTTTTTTCGTTGATTTTTACGGGCTGTGCGCTTTTTTCGTTAATTTTCGCGGACGAACGTGGAAAACGGAACGCCTTTGGGGGCGTTTTCCATAAAAGAGCGCGAGTGCCGCAGATAGTTAGGCTAATTTTCGCCACGGGCGGCGTATTCTAGTGCCGCAAGGGTTTGAGCTAATTTTCGCCGCGGGCGGCGTATTCTTTGGGGGAAACGCCCACCGTTTCCTTAAACACCTTGGAAAAATAAAGGGGATCGCTAAAGCCGCAAAGAAAAGCGACGTTTTTCACCGCATAAACGCCGTGGTCGAATAAAAACACCGCGTGCTTTACGCGTAAATTGCGCAAATAGCGCGCAAACCCAACGCCCATATATTCCTTAAATCGGTGGGAAAGATACTTTACGTGGTAACCCCATTCGATAGCGAGCTGCGCCAAAGAAAGGTTGGGGTCGGAAAAATTGCCTTCCGTATACTTAATTAGACGGTTTACCACGTCCTCTACCGGCTTTTCCGCTTTAACGAGGCGGGAAAAGGTATAAATAAGCACGCTTTCCGCAACGAGGTCCAAATTCCCCTCCCCCGCGCGCACTAAATTGTCCTGCCAAAAGGGAACGAGGGGTTGAAAATCGGAAAAATTGCGAGAAAAGGGCGCAATGCCAAAGCGAGAAAATAATTCTTCTGAACGTGCGCCCTCAAAGCAAATATAAAGATAGGCAAGGTTTTCCCCCTGTGCCTCTAACATTTCTCCCTGAAAGCCGAACACTAAAGAGCCGATGGAAACCTCTTCCCTCCGGCCGTCGAAAGACATTGTGCCCGAACCTTCCGCCACTAGGTATACGGTGTGGGAGGTCAAGCGTTGGGGCTCTGCCGTTTGGGCGCAATCCTTTTCAAACACAAAGCGGCGCACGACGAGCCTGCCTTCTGCTTCGGCCATAATAAATTTACAAATGTTGTTTTTTCTCATAAATCATTCTCCACAATGCGTATTGTACCATACGGGTGGACTTTTATCAACCGTTTTTCTAACTTTTTTCGATAAAGTAATAGAAATTTTCTATATACAAAATAAAAAAGTTGTGATATAATAAGGGTATGAACTTAGGCGAGCGTTCGCCGTTAGGAGGAAAATGATATGAAACCTATTAAAGTTGGTATTTTTGGCTTGAGCCGCGGTATGGCTTACGCCGAAAGCTTTTTGCTTTGCAATGCGGAAATCGTTGCTATTTGCGACAGTAACGAGGAGCGGTTAAAATCCGCCTCGGAAAAACTAAACGGAAAGGCTACCCTGTATACCGAATTCGACGCGTTTATTGCGCACGATATGGATGCCGTTCTTCTCGCAAACTATTTTGACCAGCACACGCCTTATGCGATCCGTTGCTTGGAAAAGGGCATTCACGTGCTTTCCGAATGCACCGCAAGCACCACGATGGCGGAAAGCGTTGCACTCGTACGCGCGGCAGAAAAATCTTCTGCTATCTACATGCTGGGCGAAAACTACCCCTTTATGTGCTTTAACCGCGAAATGCGCCGCGTGATGCAAAGCGGCATTTTAGGAAGACCCCTTTACGCAGAAGGCGAATACAACCACGGCTTTGACCCCGAGGACGAAGGTTTTTGGAGAGGCGTTCGCCCCACCTCTACGCATTGGCGTCAATATTTGCCCCGTACGTATTACATTACCCACTCCTTAGGCCCTGTAATGTACGCAACGGGTTCTATCCCCAAAAAGGTAACGGCTTGGTCTATTTTTAACCCCATCCCCGAAAATAAACCCAACGGCAGCAGCGTGGGCGACTGCGCTTCTATCGTAACCACCTTAAACGACGACGGCTCGGTATTTAAGGTAACGGGCTGTGCGGGCTACGGCGGCCACGGCAACTCCTACCGCATCGTTGGCGAAGGCGGTCAGGTGGAAAACCTGCGCGGTATGGGCGGCAAAATGATGCTGCAATTTAACCCGTGGAAAATTCCCGAAGGCAAGGAAATGTGCAACCTGTACGAACCCGAATGGAACGACGCCGACGAAGAGCTGATTAAAAAATCGGGACACGACGGATCCGATTTCCTCGTCGTACGCGAATTTTTAACCTGCATTAGAGAGGGAACTCAGCCCTTCTTTGACGTATACAAAGCAACGACGATGTCCTCCGTGGGCATTTTGGCGCACCGCTCCGTATTAAACGGCGGCCAACCCTACGACGTGCCCGACTTCCATGACGAAGAAGCGAGAAAGCAGTATGAAAACGACCACTACTCTCCCTTCCTTTCGGCAATAGAAGGATATCAAATTCCCTGCTGCTCCCACCCCGACTACAAGCCTACCGAAGAGCAGATGGCAAAATACAAAAAAATCGTAGGCGAAGAATAATTCGGAAAATTTTTGTTGCGAAATTTTTATAATTTACTTGCTTTCCCCTATATAATATGGTAAACTATTTATAATGAAGTTTAAGGGGGAAGCAACGATGGAAAAGCTTAGCACGCAAATTGCAATCTTTTCTTCTCTATTTTTCGCACCCTCATTTTCTCTTTTTCGGCAATAAAAGGAAGTTTTCTCTATTTTGGGCTAACTTCCTTTTTTTATTGTAAAAAAATAAAAAAAATATATACAAAGGAGAAAAAACAATGAACAACAACGGACTCGTTTACGACGTTCAGGACAAGCCGAAGCTTCCGCGCTTGCTCGTGTTCGCAATGCAACAAGTTCTGGCCGTTATGGCGGCAACCATTCTCGTGCCCACCATTATCGGTCTTCCCATGCAAATTCCTGCAGCTCTTCTCGGCGCAGGTGTAGGTACTATCGTTTACCTGCTCTTTACCCGCTTTAAAAGCCCCGTATTCCTCGGCTCGTCCTTCGCCTTTTTAGGAAGCCTTGGTACGGCAGTTGCTTACGGCTACCTCGGTATTATCGTCGGCTCTATCTTTGCAGGCCTCGTTTACGTAGGAATTGCCGTAGTAATTCACTTTGCCGGTACGGGTTGGGTTTCCAAATTAATGCCCCCCGTAATCATCGGACCTACCGTTGCGCTCATCGGTCTTTCCCTTGCTGGCAACGCTATGGCAGACATCGTAGAAGCAAGCGCTTCCGTTAAAAACGCCAGCTACAACTTGGTTGGCCTTGTTTGCGGACTCGTTGCATTCTTTACCATCGTTATCTGCTCCACGCAGAAAAAGGTAAAAATGGCTAAGCTTATCCCCTTTATTATCGGTATCGGTGCAGGCTACGCAGTTGCAGCAATCTTCACCTTAATCGGCAAGCTTGCAGAAGTTGATTACCTTATGATTATCAACTTTGCACCCTTAAAGGACAACTTTGTTGACGCAGCAGGCAACTTTAAAGGCATCACCGCAATCGTGAACTATCCCGACTTCGCTTTAATTGAAGCAGTAAAAGAACTGACCGAAGGCAAAGCGCAAATTGCCGGCGCACAAATGCTGAACTGGGGCGGCCTTGCAGAAATTGCAATCGCGTTCATCCCCGTTGCACTCGTAGTATTTGCAGAACACATTGCAGACCACAAAAACCTTTCCTCCATCATCGGCAAAGATTTAATTACCGATCCCGGTTTGGAAAGAACCCTCCTTGGCGACGGCGTTGGCTCTATCGCAGGTACGATTTTCGGTATTTGCCCCAACACCACCTACGGCGAATCGGTAGGCTGCGTTGCTATTACCAAAAACGCTTCTATCACTACCATCTTCACGGCTGCAATTATGTGCATCGTGCTTTCCTTCATCTCGCCCCTTATGGCGCTTCTCCGCACCATTCCTAACTGCGTAATGGGCGGTGTTTGCTTAACCCTTTACGGATTTATTGCAGTATCCGGTCTTAAAATGTTTAAAGACCTTGACCTTAGCGAAAACAAAAACCTCTTCGTTGTTTCTGAAACACGCTGAAGTTGTATATGCATAACGGCACCCTCATCGATCCAGCCAAGTACGGTCTGACCTTCACGGTGAAGGACACTCTGATCTTTGCTGCCAACCAC
>JAFOHH010000079.1 GCA_017421905.1 Clostridia bacterium | reverse complement strand
TGTTCTACGCTGATCAAAAAGCCTAAAACCTCGGTGCGAGGGTTAGCGTTTTAATAAGCCTGAAAGCTCACAAGGGTTAGCGATTCAACAAGCCTACGTTTACCAATACCAGAAAAACGAATTTTGCGTTGCGTTAATACGCTGTAAAAGAGGAATTTATGCGTTGCATTTTTATTTACAATCCCAATAGTGGAAAGGGAAAAATAAACAAATATCTTTCTTACGTGGAAAAGGTGCTCCGTTCGTATTTTAGCGACGTGGAAATCCGCGCCTCTCAAAAGGCGGGCGATTTAACCGCGTTTGCAAAAGAGGCGTGCGGAAAGTGCGACGTACTCGTTTTTTCGGGCGGCGACGGCACGTTTAACGAGGTTTTGCAGGGCATCGGAAGAGAAGAAAATCGCCCCAAACTCGGCTATATCCCCACGGGTACTTGTAACGACATCGCCCGCACGTACGGCATTCCTTTTTCCGTTAAAAAGGCGGTGCGCAACGTTGTAAAGGGGGAGGCGCGCGCGGTAGACTCCATTTCCATTAATAATCGGTTTGCCGAATACGTTGTTTGCGCCGGCGCATTTACCAACACCACTTACGAAACGCGTCAGGAAAGCAAGAAAAAGTTTGGCCGCCTCGCTTATTTTTACGACGGCGTGCGCCGAAATCTCGTACCCCCCACCTTCCCCGTTAAGCTTACCTCCGCCACTACCTCGGTAGAAACGGATAGCAACTTTATCACCTTTATCAACAGCCGCTCGGTTGCGGGCATTCCCTTAAACCGCAAAGCCGTTTTAGACGACGGCCTTTTAGACGCGCTTATCGTACGCGTTATGCCCAACCGTTTTAAGCAGGGCAAGGTGCGCGGCTTTTTCAAAGTAATTAAAATCTTTTTATTTGGGGTGGGAAAGGGCTTGATGCGCGATAGCGAAATCGTAAAAATTCGCGATAGCCGCTTTGAGGTGGAAATCCCCAATACCATTTCTTGGAATTACGACGGCGAGCAGGGCGATAGCGGAAAGGTGGTAATTGAAGTATTAAAACAGCATATCAACCTCATCATTCCCGAAAAAACAATAAGAAAATTTGAAAAACAACAAAAAATTTCAAAATGAGGGGAGAAAAAGGTTGACAAAATTAAAAAAAGTCCTTAATATATAGGGGCGTGCTACTGTGGCTCAGTCGGTAGAGCAGCTGATTCGTAATCAGCAGGTCGCCGGTTCAAGTCCGGCCAGTAGCTCCAATAAAAAAGGTCACGAGGTTCGCCTCGTGACTTTTTTCATTATAAAAAATGCCCCAATTTCATTATAAAAATGCCCCACGGCTTTTTTGGGGCGAATTGCAGTATCCCACCTTTCCCATTATAAAAGTTCTAAAACCCAAAAGACGCTTTGCCGCGGCTTGCAAAAACAAAAAAGGAAGTTTATGGCGAAATCAAATAATCCCTTTTCCCATATCAAGCGCACCTATCGTAAAACACGCGCGTTTGCGGTCGGCTCTACCGTCGGCTTTTTAGCGTGCGCCCTTATATTCGCCTTTGCGCTTTGCGAGCAAAACGAGGCGCTTGCATGCGCCGCGCTTTCGTTTTCCTCTTTCACCCTGCAGGGGGTAATTTGCGCGCTCACGTACCTTTTTAAAAGTGAAAAAAAGTCCTACTGCTTTGCCCGCGTTTGTTACGGCAGGGTGGGGCTTATCGTTTACGCGCTTTTGCTTTTGGCCGCGCTTGGCGGAATTGTTTTTTTCGCCCTGCATAGCGTTTGGCTTACTTTATTTATCGCTATCCCCATAGGCTGTTATTGGTATACGCTGCGCTATGCGAAATTTTTGTTTCGCGAGCCCAAAACAAACCTTCTCGGCGCAACCGATTTATATTTAGAAACGGTTTTAACCAAGCCCTTTTACGTAAACGGGGCAGACGTTTTTTCGGGCGTTCCCACGGGAATCATCGTTCCTCTATTAAATCCCGAAAACGGCTTGCCGTTTGCTATGGCGCAGGCGTGTGTAGTTAATGGAAAGGATTGTACCTTTACCGTTGCCAGTGTAATGGTAAAGGAGGGTATTTACGCCGTGTACCTCGTTTCCCCGCGCGATTACGAGCGGCTTTGCGTGCTGGAAGGGTTCGATACCGAGCTGAAAGAAGACCGCCGCAAAAACCAAGCCTTATTCGATGCGGTCGATTCGCCCGCCTTTCACGAGGAAGGCTACCTTTACACCAAGGAGCGGGAAACGCGCTTTCACGTGCAAACGGAAGACGGACACTTTGTCGCCGTGGAAGAATCGCTTTTTTGGGATCGGTTTTTTCTGCATCCTGCCGGTCTGGACACCCCCTACGTTTGGGAGATTTCCGGTAAGGCGCATTTCGAATACTATCGCGAGGCGCAGGCCTTTATCGAAAAACGCGTAAAGCAGTACGATGCCGAAAGTGAGGCAGCTAGGCGCGGCGACCTCCATTAACCCCTAGCCTCTAACACAATTTTAAAAACGCCATATCGTAATAAAAACCGCTTGTCGGTAGGAGAAAAATATGAACGTATATCAAAAACTGGGCATTAGCCCGCGCGTAATTGCTTACGCAGAAGAAATTTTAAAGGATTTAAAGCCCCGCTTTGAAGAAATTGACCGCATTGCCGAATTTAACCAAGCAAAGGTAATTTACGGCATGCAAGAAAGTCGCGTTTCGGCTGCTTGCTTCGTACCTACCACGGGTTACGGCCACGACGACGTTGGTCGCGATACGCTAGAAAAGGTTTACTCCGTCGTGTTTGGTACGGAGGCGGCTCTCGTTCGTCCGCAAATTACCTGCGGCACGCACGCCCTTTATATTGCCCTTGCCGCAAACCTTTGCCCGGGCGACGAATTGCTTTCGCCCGTCGGTAGACCTTACGATACGCTCGAGGAGGTTATCGGCATCCGCGAGTGCCCCTGCTCGCTCAAAGAGCAAGGCGTTTCCTACCGCGAGGTAGAACTGCTTGCAGACGGCACGTTCGATTACGAAAACATCGCCAAAGCCATTAACGAAAAAACCAAGCTCGTTACCATTCAACGCTCCAAGGGCTACCGCATGCGCCCCTCTTATTCGGTAGAAGAAATCGGCAAGCTTATCGCCTTTATTAAAAATATTAAGCCGGACGCCATTTGCATGGTAGATAACTGCTACGGCGAATTTGTAGAAGAAAAAGAGCCCTCCGAGGTGGGTGCGGATATGATCGTCGGCTCGCT
>JAFOHH010000078.1 GCA_017421905.1 Clostridia bacterium | reverse complement strand
AGGATGAACCTTTGCAGAAACCCGTTCGAGCTCTTGCATCAGTTCTTCGTCGATATGAAGGCGGCCTGCGGTATCGATAATTACCGTATCAAAGCCGTAGGATTTAGCGTATTCTACCGCTTGCTGTGCCGTTTTAACGGGATCTTGCGTGCCGCGTTCAAAAACTTCGGCACCCGCCTTTTCCCCCACCACTTTTAACTGGTTGATGGCTGCAGGGCGGTAGATATCCCCTGCGACGAGCAAGGGTTTTTTGTTTTGTTTTTTGAGATAGAGCGCAAGCTTGCCGCAAAGGGTGGTTTTACCTGCACCCTGCAAGCCGCACATCATAATAATAGTAGGCGGATTGGGCGAAACGGTAAGCTTTGCGTTGGTAGAGCCCATTAAAGCAACGAGCTCTTCGTTAACGATTTTAATAACCTGCTGCGCAGGGCTTAAGCTCTTTAAAATTTCCTGACCGATAGCCTTTTCGCTAACGGTGGCAATGAAATTTTTGGCAACGGAAACGTTTACGTCTGCCTCTAACAAAGCAATGCGGATTTCGCGCATCGCTTGCTTTATTTCCAGCTCGGTTAGCCTGCCGTGCTTGGTAAGCTTGCTGAAAACGTGATTCAGTTTTTCTTGCAAAGAACCGAATAAGGCTGCCATAATTACTCCTCTAACGCCTTAAATAGCAAACGCTGTGCGGCGGCTACGTTTTCCCCCGTGGGGTTTACAAGTAGCTGTGCCGCTTGGGCGGTAAGTTCGCGATTTTTGAAAATGCCAAGCGTTTCTTCCAGCTCCGAAAGGCGTTTTTTTACCTTGGTAATTGCGCCGAACGCCGCCTGACGGCTAACGTTTGCATTTTCGGCAATTTCGGAAAGAGAAAGATCGCACAAAAAGTACTGATCGGCAATTTCGCGCTGCTTATCGGTAAGCACGGCGGCGTAAAGACCGTAAAGTTCACAATAATTTAGGTCCTTTTGCAGCATACGCGCCCCCTGTAAAGCATTTTCGATTGACATTATACCGCAAAAAAAGACGACTGTCAAGCGTTTTTAGTTGACAGTCGGCAAATTTTTATTTTTTATGGGGGAATTGTTTATTTTTGAAGGGGAACTAATTTAACGATGCCCAGGCCGCTCCAAAACTTATCTTGTTCTGCCTCCGAGCCCGTGCGAATTTTCTTTTCCTGCGAGGATACGACGATTTGCGGAATGCCGCCATCGGTAATATCGTTGTGGAAAAAGTGAATGTGCCCTGCAAATACGGCGGCAACCTTACTGCCCTCGGAATACACTTCTATTTCAACGGGGTCGGTATTGATTTTGGGCGTTACGTTAGAGCCCCACGCCTGCTTAATGGGTCCTGCCAGGGTTTGAGCAGAAAGAGGATCGTGCACGCACAAAATAACGGGCTTGGGTTGATTTTTAAGGGCGGAAAGTCCACGAGCAATGGCCTCTTTTCCTGCTGCGGTAAGGTTATGACCACCTGCCAAGATCACTTCGCCAAGGTCTACCGCGTGGAAGCAACCGTTTAAAATTTTCGCCTCCTCGGGCGTAATTTCGGGGTACTTGCCCGTGGTATCGGTTGCAAGCGCGTCGATTGCGGCAATATAGCCGTTGCGCGTTTCTTGCGTTTCTACGTCGCAGGGAAAGTGGTCGTCGTGATTGCCTTGAATATAAAGATAAGGGCCGAATTCCTTACGGCGGAGATAGCCTTCTACCTGCTCTAAATTAGCGGCGGAGGGGAAGTCCATAATATCGCCGAGGAGCACGGAAAAATCGATTTCTTTCCGCGTGGGGAGAGTGGTAAATTCGTCTAAAATATCGGGAGCGAAGGGAAACCACAAGCGGCGTTGCCACATATAATTGCGGTGATTGTGATCGTCGCGCGTGTCCATGGAGGAAAGGTGCGTATCGCCTGCTAGGGCAATGGTAAGGGGCTTGGTAATCCCTTCCATTTGCAATTCCGTTTCAAACACCTCAAAGCTGCGAAAGCGAGAAACGACGGGCTGTTGCATAACCGTTTTAAAAGTAGGCATAAAATTCTCCTTTGTAATTTGGTTGAAAATAATAAAATTTTAACGAATAAACGCGTTTTTTATAAAATGGCGTCTACAAAGCTTTCGGCGTCGAACTCCTCTAAATCCTCAATTTTTTCGCCCGTACCGACGAAAAGAACGGGGACTTCTAACTCCGAACACAAAGAAACGACGAAGCCGCCCTTTGCCGTGCCGTCTAACTTGGTGAGGACGATACCGTCCAGCCCAACCGCCTCGTTAAAGGTTTCTACCTGCGAAATAGCGTTTTGCCCGGTGGTTGCATCGAGCACGATTAACGTGTAAACGTTAGCCTCGGGATACTCGCGGTCGATAACGCGGCGCATTTTTTTGAGTTCTTCCATCAAGTTGGCTTTGACGTGTAAGCGCCCTGCCGTATCGATAATGAGAACGTCGGTAGACTTGGCTTTTGCGCTGGAAAGCGCGTCGAACACCACGGCGGAGGGATCGCTCCCTTCCGACGAGCGCACGATTTTTACCTTAGCGCGGTCTGCCCACACCGAAAGCTGGTCTGCCGCCGCCGCGCGGAAGGTATCTGCCGCGGCAATGGTTACCGTTTGCTTTCTTTGCGTAAAATAACGGGCAAGCTTACCGATGGAGGTGGTTTTGCCTACGCCGTTTACCCCGACCACCATGATGACGGTGGGATCTACGAAGTCGTAAGGCTCGGCGCGATTTAAGTGCTCGATAAGGCTATCGCGCAGGGCTTGGCGGACGAATTCCTCGTCCTTTAATTTTTCTTCTTTCACCCGTTCGCGCAAATCCTCGATAATTTCCTCGGCGGTGGAAACCGAAATATCCGAGGAAATGAGGATATCTTCTAGTTCTTCGTAAAATTCGTCGGCAAAGTAATTACCGCGGAAGAGCGCGGCAAGCTTGCCTGCCAGCGAATCCTTGGTCTTTTTTAACGCACCGAACAGTTTGGAAAAAAAGCTCATATAAGTTCCTTAATCTAAAATTTTCTGCGGTTCGATAACCGAATCGTGGAGATCGGCAAGCTTTACCGATACCATTTTGGAAACGCCCTTTTCTTCCATGGTTACGCCGTAGAGGGCGTCTGCCATTTCCATAGTGGGCTTTCTGTGCGTGATAACGATAAATTGCGTTTTTTCGGAGAAGTTCTTTAAGTATCTTGCAAAGCGATCTACGTTTGCTTCGTCCAGCGCGGCCTCGATTTCGTCGAGCACGCAGAAAGGCATGGGACGCATACGCAAAATTGCAAACAAAATAGCAATAGCGGTAAGAGCGCGTTCGCCACCCGAAAGAAGGGATAGCTTTTGCAGTTTCTTTCCGGGGGGCTCGGCTTTAATTTCGACACCGGCGGAAAGGGGATCTTTTCCTTCTTCGACCTCTTCCAGCTCGAGCATAGCGTTGCCGCCGCCAAAGAGCTCTTTAAAGGTGTATTGGAAGTTTTCGTTAATTTCCTTAAAGCCGGCGTTAAAGGTGGTAACCATTTCGTCGGTCAACTTTTTAAGGGCTTGTTCGAGGTCGTCTTGCGCGTCTTGGATATCGTCCTTTTGCGTTTGCATTTCCTCGTATCTTTCTTTTACTTCGGCATAGTCGGCTTCGGCATTTAAGTTGACGTTTTTAATTGTGCCGCGCTCTCTCTTTAAGCGAGCCGTTTCGGCAAGCGAGCCGTAGTCGTCGAAGTTTTCGTCCTTTAACTCCATGCAAGCATCGAAGTCGAGGTCGTAGTCTTCTTTAATGTTAGAAGCAAGGTGTTCGAGGTCGGAAGAAATTTTTGCCATGGCAATTTCTTCTTCGGCACGCTTAGACTGCAATGCGAGAACCGCCTCGTGAATTTCTTGCTTTTTCTTATCGATTTCCACTTGTTCGCGAAGGAGGGCGGATTTTTGCTCTTCTAGACTTGCAAGGTGGTTCTTCATTTCGGTAACCACGTTTTGCTCTTCTTCCGAAAGGGCTACCTTAGAAGCTGCCTCTGCAAGCTGTGCGAAGATGCGTTCGTTCATAGCGAGCGTTTCTTTGGTGGCAGCAATTGCGGCGGTGAGCTCCTGAACCTGCGTGGAAAGGCGCATGATATCCGAAGAAATAACGCCGAGTGCGGAAAGGAGGGCGTTGCGCTCGATTTCGCGGCGGGTAGTGAGGTCGGCAAGCTCGTCTCTGCGCTGTTTCATCTTGTCGAATTCGGCAGCAAAGCGGGCTTGTTCTTCCTCGCTCATTTCTTCAAACGCTTTTACGCTGGTAGCGCGCGTTTGCTCTTCTGCAATAGAAGAAAGGGTGCTTTCGATTGCGGCAACCTCGGCATCGTATGCGGAAAGTTCGCTGGAAAGGCGTTGATATTCTGCGGCAAAAGCCATGGCTTTTTCGCCGTAAACGAGCATATCCTGTTCGTTTTTAGTGATATTGAGGCGGATTGCATCCATTTCTTCCGCCATTTTTTCTTGGCGTTGCTTGAACTCCTCTACCATGCGTTCGCCCTTGGCGAGTTGTTCTTTTGCGCGTTCGATATCCCCTTCTACCGCGGCAATCTGCTTGTCGCCGCCAAGGAGGTGGATGTTGCGGTTTGCGCTACCGCCCGTAATTGCGCCTTGGGTGGTGAAAATTTCCCCTTCCAGCGTAACGATTTTAAAGGCGGATGCGTATTTTTTGGAAATAGCGATGGCGTTATCGATCTGGTCTACGACGAGCGTGTTGCCGAGGAGGTTGCGGATAATGCCGTCGAACATTGCGTCGCACTTAACAAGGTCGGTAGCAAGGCCCAGCGCACCTTGTTCGCGCAACGCGCGTTTGATGCTTTCGCTTTCGAAGCGGGCGCGTACGGAGGAAATGGGGAGGAAGGTAACCCTGCCGCCGCCCTTGCTCTTAAGATAAGCGATGAGGGGTTTTGCATCCTCGGGCGTATCTACGATGACCGACTGCATAGAGCCGCCGAGCGCCGTTTCCATTGCCGTAACGTACATTTTGTCCGTTTTAATTACCTTTGCAACGACACCGCGAATTTTGGTAGAAAGGCTACGATCGCTTTCCGCACCGCGCATTAAAAATTTAACCGATTCGCCAAAGCCTTCGTAAGAGGTTTTCATTTCCTTTAAGAAGTTTTGCTTAGCAAGGTGCGATGCGAGTTGGCTGTTTAAGGTAATGAGTTTTGCGTTGTATTCCTTTACTTTTTCGGCAAGAAGATAGCTTTGCGTTTGCTTTTCGGCAATCACTTTATCTAAATCTTCGTTTTTCTGCTTTAATTCTGCGGCGAGGTTTTGATATTTTAAGCCCTCGATTTCCGCATTGCGCATCAGCGTTTTTAAGGTTTCGACCTTTTCTACCACCTCTTGTTGACGGGAGGAAAGCAGGCTCTTTTTCGCGTCGAGCGAGGCAACGGCAACCTTTACGTCCGAAAGAGATTGGATGTTTTCCATCATCTTTTTGCGGTTCTCTTCCGAAACGCCTTCCGCTGCGGAAATTTGACGGATTAAGGTAACGAGCTCGGCTTTTTCTTGCTCTGCCTTGCGGTCCAGCTCGGCAAGAGCGCGCGTTTTTTCTTCCTTTTCTTCCGTCTTTTCCACAATTTGTTGGTTTACACGGTTGAGCTTAATGGTATCCGATTCGATTTCGCCCTTTAAGCGGTCGATTTCCGTGCGGCAAGCGTTGATACGTTCGCCGTATACCTTTACGTCGCCAAGGCGTTTTTCGTTTTCTACCGAGTTGCGCAAAATGTCCTCGTTGACCTTTTGCACGGCGGCGTCGTTTAAAATGATTTCCGTACCCACTCTTTCGTAGCGAGCCTGAGCGGCGGATTGCTCTTCGTCCTGCTCACGGATTTGCCCGTCGATTTCGTCGATGCGGGCTTGTACCTTGGCACGTTCCGCCCCAACGTTTTCCGCCTTGAAAATAAAGTGGTTGATTTCTTGATATTTAATCTTTTCGGAAAGATCTTTATAGCGAATAGCCTCTTCGGACTGCTTTTTAAGGGGCCCGATGCGCAGCTCTAACTCGTTTAAGATATCGAGATAGCGCACGAGGTTATCCTTGGTTCTTGCAAGGCGGCGTTCGATATCCGCTTTCGTGCCCTTGAATTTGGAAATGCCGGTAGCCTCTTCGAAAATGGCACGGCGTTCTTCGGGCTTGGAGGAAAGCAATTCGTCTACCTTACCTTGACCGATGATGGAATAGCCCTCTTTACCGATACCTACCTCGTGCAGTAGGTTGACGATATCCTTTAAGCGGGCGATTTGGCGGTTTATGTAATATTCACTTTCTCCCGAACGGTACAGCTTACGCGTGATGACTACTTCGTTATAATCGAGCGAGAACATGCGGCTGCTGTTATCGAAGTGCAGAGATACTTCGCAATAAGAAAGTGCTTTACGGTTTTGCGTACCGCTGAAAATAACGTCTTGCATGCTGCTACCGCGCAAAATTCTTGCCGATTGTTCGCCAAGAACCCAACGGATTGCATCTGCTACGTTACTTTTACCGCAGCCGTTAGGACCTACGATGCCGGTAACGCCGACGTTGAAATTGATTTCTAAACGGTCGGCAAACGATTTAAAGCCAACGATGTCGATTTTATTAAAGTTCAATTTCGTTTTCTCCTTTACGATTTGTTACGAATACGTAACGAGGTTGCCTTTTGGGCGAGTGATGGGGATGCGAAAACTTAAACGAGGGGCGTTCCGTCTGACGGGCGGCTATTTTTTGCCGACGTAAAACGGAGCTTTTTCTTTTTGGGGGTCGCTTTTACGGGCGCTTTCCCCGCGGCTTGCTTTTGCGTAGCCGCTCCCTTGCTTTCGGTTTTTTGTTTTTGTACGTTATGGGGTTGGTTTCCCTGCCCCTTTTTGCCGTTTTTGTTTGCCTTTTTATTGGCTTTTTTGTTTTGCGCGGGCGCGCTTGCCGCTTGTTTGTTTTTTTCTCCGCCCTTCTTTTTAGTGGAGGGGGTTTCTTGCGGGGTGGCACTTTCGGTTGCTACCGATTCTAGGTACGCCGCAAAGGTTTGCTTTTGTTTCTTTTTCCCTCTTTTTAAAGAGGGGGTGGGGGTTGCGCTTTTTTCGTAATTGGAAACAAGGGATAAAACGCGCACCTCTTTGGGGTGCTTATTTTTTTGCTTTGCGCCCTTTTGCGCAGGAAGAACGGGTTGCGCAGTTTGCTGCTTTAAAATGGCGAGAGCGGCACGGGCAGCGGCTTGCTCGGAAAGCTGTTTTTTTGCTCCCTTTCCGCGCGCAATTTCCTTACCGGCAACCAGCACTCTACTTTCGAACGTGGGGCTATGGTCGGGGCCGCTTTTTTTGAGTTCTTCGTAAGAAAGAGCGCCTAGCTTATACTTTTGCACGTATTCTTGCAGCTCGCTTTTAGAATCTTCCGCCGCCTTTAAAACGGATTCGGAATTGGCAAGCACGCGCTCTTCTACAAACTTTCTTGCGGCATCGATACCGCCGTCTAAATACAAAGCGGCGATTGCCGACTCTATAAGGCTGGAAAGAATTTTATCGCTTGCCTCCCCTGCGGTGCGCATGCCTTCGCCAAGCAGAACGAAAGAGCCGAGATTCATTTCCTGCGCAATTTTTTTAAGAGGCGTTTTGGCTACCATTGCCGCACGGCGGGTGGTGAGTTCCCCCTCGTCTACGCCGGGGTATTTGCGATAAAGATATTCGGCAACGAAAAAGTCGAGTAAGGCGTCGCCGAGGTATTCCATGCGCTCGTAGCTTTGCGTGTTGTGCTCGTTTGCGTAGGAGGTATGGGTAAAAGCCGTGCGGAGAATTTGCTTATCGCGGAAGGAATGCCCGACGATTTCTTCGCATTCGGCTAAATCGAATATCATATTTTTTAGTTCCTTACAATTAATTTTGCGGGCAAGGGCGGTTTGCCGTTGCCACGGGGCTGAATGCGGCGTGGTTTTCGTAAACGCACGACCGCCCGTTATACTGCCGATTCTGCACCAAACCCTTCCGGAAGGGAGGAAAGCGCCTCGGTAAGCTTGTCGTTATACCCAAAGTTGGCAAGCGTTGTTATTTGCGATACGGCAATCGTTACTGCAGAAGCGGTTGCCGAGCCGTGTACTTTGACCACGGGTTTTTTAAGACCGAGAAGAACCGCGCCGCCTTGGCCGTTGATATCCATGGTTTTGCGGAGTTCGGTAAATACCGGCTTTAAGAATAAATAACCGATTTTGGCACGGAAGGAGCTTTTAATGCCGCTCTTTAGCATTTTTAAAAGGGTTACTACGCCACCTTCGGTCGCTTTTAAGGCTACGTTACCGGCAAAGCCGTCGGCAACGATTACGTCGTACTTACCGGAAAGCACGTCGCGCGCTTCCATGTTACCTACGAAGTTAATATCCATTTGCTCCATAAGCGGATAAGCAGCTTTTACGAGGGCGTTGCCCTTTTCCTTTTCCGTACCGTTGCAAAGCAGGGCTACGCGGGGGCGTTCTACCCCAAACGCGGCGCGATAGTACGCCGAGCCGAGGAGAGCAAAGTGGCAAAGGTTGATGGGCTTACAATCGACGTTTGCACCGCTATCGATAAGCAAAACCTTTCCGCCCGTTAAGGTGGGGAGAGCGGGCGCAAGCGCAGGGCGGGAAACACCTTTTAAGCGGCCGATTTTCATAAAGCCGCCCGTGAGAACGGCACCCGTACTGCCTGCGGAAATAAGGCCGACAACCTCTTCTTCTCTTTTTAACAGGTCGTAAGATTTTACGAGAGAGGATTCGGTTTTTTTGCGAATGGCAACGGTAGGCTCGTCGCTACACGAAATATCTTCCGTTGAAGGGAGAATTTCTACGCGAGCGCTATCGTATTTTAAGGTAGAGAGGGTTGCGGTAATCAGCTCTTCGTTTCCGACGAGGATTATGGAAAAATCTTTGCTAAGAAAAAGAGAGTCGATTGCCCCTTTTATTACTTCTTGGGGCTTATCGCCGCCCATTACGTCTACGATAATTTTCATCGTTTTGTTCCTTTGCGTTTCGTTAGTATTTGCAGTTGTTTACCGTACGGGGGAAGGGTACTACGTCGCGAATGTTGCCGATACCCGTTAGGTACATAATCATACGTTCAAAGCCGAGTCCAAAGCCTGCGTGCTTGTTTCCACCGTATTTTCTGAGATCGGTATAGAAGGTGTAATCTTCTTCCTTTAAGCCCATTTCCGCCATGCGGGCAAGGAGGATATCCATGCGCTCTTCTCTTTGAGATCCGCCAACCAGCTCGCCGATGCCGGGCACGAGCATATCCGCTGCGGCAACCGTTTTACCATCGTCGTTTAAGCGCATATAAAAGGCTTTAATTTCCTTGGGATAATCGGTAAGGAATACCGGCTTTTTGTAAACTTCTTCGGTAAGATAACGTTCGTGCTCGCTTTGCAGGTCTGCGCCCCAGTATACGGGGAATTCGAAACGATCCTTAACCTTTTCCAAAATGGAAATTGCCTCGGTATAGGTAAGGCGAACGAACTCGTTGTTTACGACGTTATTCAAACGATCGAGAAGGCCGGTATCGATAAACTTGTTGAGGAAGGCAAGCTCCTCGGGGCAGGTTTCCATAACGTGGCGAATGATAAATTTAACCATATCCTCGGCGCAATCCATATCGTCGGAAAGATCGGCAAACGCCATTTCGGGCTCGATCATCCAAAACTCTGCGGCGTGGCGGGTGGTGTTACTGCGCTCTGCACGGAAGGTAGGCCCAAAGGTGTATACGTTAGCAAACGCCATAGCGTACGTTTCTACGTTTAACTGACCGGAAACGGTAAGGGATACGGGCTTTTGGAAAAAGTCCTTGGTGTAATCTACCTTGCCATCCTCCGTTTTAGGAACGTTGTTTAAATCCATAGTAGTTACTTGGAACATTGCCCCTGCACCTTCGCAGTCGCTAGAGGTGATGATGGGGGTGTGAACGTATACAAAGCCGCGTTCGTTAAAGAATTTGTGGATAGCAAAGGCTGCCTCGCTGCGGATGCGGAAAACCGCCTCGAACGTGTTGGTGCGGGGGCGGAGGTGCGCAATTTCACGCAAAAATTCCAACGTGTGGCGCTTTTTTTGCATGGGATAGTCGGGCGAGGATTCCCCTTCTACCACGATTTCCGTTGCCTTAATTTCGAAGGGCTGCTTGTTTTCGGGCGTTACAATCACCTTGCCCGTTACAACGATTGCCGCGCCTACGTTTTGTTTGGCGATAGCGTCGTAATTGGAAAGCGTTTCGCGCTCCATAACGATTTGGCAGTTTTTGAAATAGCTGCCGTCGTTAAGCTCGATAAAAGCAAACGCTTTGCTGTCGCGCAGCGTTCTCACCCAGCCTGCTACGGTAACGATTTGACCGTTTAATTTTTCATAGTCGGTAAAAACGGTTTTTAGGTAAGTTCTTTTCATTATCTTTCTCCCTGCTGCTTTGCAAAAAATACTACATATGGATAAGCAGTTTTTTCCGTGCGCAATATGCTTTGTAAAGCAGCGTTATAATTTGCCTCATAAATTTTACCATATTTGCAAAAAAATTTCAACTAATGACCGGAAATATATGCGATTTTTTTGCAATTTTTTTGAGTTTTTTTACCCAAAAAGGATTTTTTTTTTGCGAGGGGGAAAAAGTTGCGCAAAAGCAAGAAAATTTACCCTTTTTTCGGCGTTTTTTCGCGCAAAAAAAGCAGGCGAATAGAAAGCGAAAGGCGGCAAGTAAACAGGGGGCAAATGTAGAATAGCGGCACACGAAAACAAACGAGCAGGCGAAAAGGGTAAGCAGCGACAAAGGGGGATGTT
>JAFOHH010000077.1 GCA_017421905.1 Clostridia bacterium | reverse complement strand
TTTATTGCCAACCTGCCGAAAAAAATACGCGTCACGGCAAAATAAAAGCCTGCCATAGAACCTCGGCAAATAAAATTCCACCCGCGCCCAAATTCCTCCCAAACAAAAATCCCACCCGAATAAAACCGCGGCAAGCTAAAAAGCCTCCCCGTAGGGGAGGCGGCGTTATTGCAAAGGCTTTTATTTATCTTCGGGGCGGTCGGGGCGATCGTCGCGCTCGTGGCGGCAAAGGTTTGCCTCGGTTGCGTCGGAATAGGAATAGGTTGGGGCTTCTTCCTTAAGGGCGGAAAGATATTCGCCGTACTCCCGCTCGGTAATGCGCCGTATTTTCTTTTTGTTCTTCATAAAAAATTCCTCCTTTTCGGGTTAGTAACAGTATTGCGCCCCGATGAGGTTTTTATGCGAAAAAAACGCTTTTCCCCTTTTAGAGAAAAGCGCAAAAAAAGCAAGTCGTTTCTACTAGCTGCAGCAAGGATCAAGACGTTCCTTGCAAAAATTACTGCTCGCCGCCATGGTAGCGGACGAATAGGGTAATTTCCGTGCCGTATTCGCCCGAAAAAACCTTGGATCGGGTGGCAACCTCGGTGCAGGCTTCGTCAAAAAAGAAGGAGGCGGCTTGCCCTTGTTGTTGCGGGACGGAAAGAACGTGGGCATCGTGCGTGGGCTCTACGCGGTCGTTTTTAAGCGTTTGCCCTTCGTAAACGTAGGTTAGATAGTAAACGGGGGCGGGCATATCGTCGCCATACGAGCCGATGGAGCAAACGGGAACGGGCGGCGATTGTAGGGACTTTCCGCTAAACAGCTTTGCGCCCTCCTCGTAGCTGAAAACAAAGAGCGGTTTTACCGTAAAGCCGCCGCCTTTGGCTTTTTCTACGTCGTAATAGAGATTGCAAGAAAGTAGGGGCTCTTGGCTCATTTTTTTGCCGTTATGGTATAAAGCCGCCTCTCCGCTATTTTCTACCGCAACGGCAACGCCGTCGCTATACAGCTCGAGCGAGGTGAACAGCTCTTGCGAGGGAAATAACACCTTATCCTTTTCGATAACGGCAAGAACGAACCCTTCGCCCTTTTTCAAGGACAGCATTCCTTGTACTTGTGCGGAAACGCCGTCGTACTCGGCGGGGATGATTATGCTGTTTTTATCGTTAATAACGCCCGTTTTGGCGTTTTCTTCATACACGTAATAGAGGGATTTCCCCACCGAAAACGCACCCGTAATTTTGCGGTTTGGAGCAAAAACTTGGGTTAATCCGCCCGTTGTAACGCGGTAAACGGTGCTTACCACGCCGCCCGTAACGAGCAGGTTGTTTGCCGCGGAAAACTGCGGTTTTGCCGCAATTTGGGTAAGCTTTAGGGGGAAAGCATCGAAATTTTCGCCGTAAGCCGCCGCCCGATACAGGGCGTGGTAGGTGGTGGTTTCCCCTTCCGTAAGGGAAAGCACGGTAACGGGCATGGCGTTATCCGTTGCCGTTTGAGCAATTAAAAATTCTTCGGTATAGCAAACGTTAAAAAGGGCGAATTCGGCATTTTGCAAGGCGAAGGTATGTACGGGGGCAAGAGTTGCGCCGTCTAAAACCGTTGCCGTGTTTTGGCTATAAGAAATGCCGAGCACGTATTTAATGCCGTTTTCGTAGCGCAGAGAAAGCGCGTCGAACGCGGCGGTTTTTTGGTCTATAAGGAGGTTATAAACGCAAGTTTCGTACGCGCCGTTTGCCTTGGGCGTGTAAATTTCGTAATAGCCGAAAAGCGAGGTGGCGCGGATTTTCTCCCCTGCAAAAAGGCGCAAGGTGCGCGTGCCGTTAGGCGTGATAAAGCGCGCGGTAGGATAGCCGTTTTGCTCCTCTTCCTTTTTACTGTAAAAGCATAAAACGCCGTTTTGCGCATCGGAAAGGGGGCTGATTTGCACATCCTCGGGAAGGTCGGTAAAAACGGGCTGCAGGTCGCCGTTTAACACGTCGACAAGGGTAGAGGTTTCCGTTTTCCAAGCGATAAAGGCATCGCCGTGCGAGCTTGCCGAAACGATTTCGTACGGTAAACGGGTAGGCTCTGCCCCGCTAAAACGGTAGTAGCCGAATTTATCCCCTTCCTTTTTCGCGTAAAGGAGGTAGCTTTTTGCCGCCGTGATGATGGAGGAAGATTCGGGCAAAGGGGTTACCGCGCCGTTAAATACGGCGGTGTAGGAAATTGCGCCGCTTTCCCCTTTGGTTGCGGCAATAAAATAATCGCAATTTTTTTCGTCTGCAAGGTAGCTTGCGCCGCTAATTAAAAGCGTGCCGTTTGCGGCGTAAAGGGAATACTGCTTTGTTTGATCGTCGTACGTTTTAAAATAGGTTTTGCCCATTTTTTGCGTGCAGGCAACGCTTTGCGCCGATTGAAAAAGCGTGTTTCCGCTTGCATCATACACGCGGAACAGATCGTCCTCTCCCAGCAAAATAACGCCGTCTAAAATATCGTCTTGATTAAAATCGAAAGACCCTCCCACGGCGAGGAAGGGAGCGACGATTGCGCCGCCTTCTACCCTAGACATATCGGAATTTAAGTTGTTTAACGAAATAATGGCGTAAGTGGTATGGGTGCTTGTTTTACCATTTTCGTCCGTTAGCGTTTGTGTTTTTTTGCCTGCTAAATAGGGCATGGTAAAGGACCATTCTTCCCCTTCCGGCAAAAGCAGCTCTTCACCGCTATGAATAAAAACCCACGCGCCGTTTTGCTTTTGGGCAAGGTAAGAATTGTATAGCGTGAGAGCGGGGTTTTCTAAATAAGCGTACACCGTGTAGGGGGAATTTGCAGCCGTTAGGGAGGCGTAGCCCTCCCCTGTGCGCTCGCCGTTTACGTAGCGGTAATAAAGGTCGCCTTCTTTTACCACGCACTCGCTTAAAACGCGGTTGGAAACAGCCTCGTAGCCCATTTTCTCAAAAAAAGAGGGGGCTTTTTTGCAGGCGGCAAAGCCAAAAAGCGATAAGGCGCAAAGGGTAAGCAGTACAATTTTTTTCATAGGTGATTTCTCCGTGATGGGCAATATGGGAAAAAGTCGTTTCTCCGTGATGAGGCAATATGGGAAAAGGCGTTTCTCCGTGATGGGCAATATGGGAAAAGGCGGAAACCAACGGTTCCGCCTTGGGAGCAAAAGGTTATTCGGAGCGAAGGGCGATTACGGGGTCCTTTTTCGCCGCAATGCGCGAGGGAATAAGCCCTGCAATAAAGGTGAGCAGCATACTGATTAAAATGAGGATAATACCGCCCGCAACGGGGAGCTTTGCCACCGTGCCGATATCTGCAAACAGGTTGATAACGAGGTTAATGGGCAGGTTGAGAAGAACGGTTACTCCGATGCCGATTATGCCCGATAAAAAGCCTACGATGAGCGTTTCGGCGTTGAATACGTTGGAAATATCCCCCTTGCTTGCGCCGAGCGAGCGCAATACGCCGATTTCCTTGGTGCGTTCTAATACCGAAATGTAGGTACTGATACCGATCATAATGGAAGAAACAATAAGGGAAATGGAAACGAAGGCGATGAGGACGTAAGAAATAACGTCGATAATGGTGGTGATAGAGCTCATCATAAGACCGATATAATCGGTGTAGGTAATTTGCTCTTCTTTCGCCTTTTCCGCGTTATATTCCTTAACGAGGTTTACGATGTAATCCTTATTTTCAAACGAGGTGGGATAGATATAAATGGCAGAGGGGTCGGAAAGGTCGGCAACGCCCAGCTTTTGCAGGTTGCTTTCGTAAGTATCGGCTGCGGGATCGGAAATATCGAACAGGCTGCCCGTAAATACGTTTACGGTGGGCTGTTGCATTTGCGCCGCAATAACGCCGCTTTGCGTTTGCGCCTGAATCAGCTTTTGGGTAAGCGCCTCGTTATACACGATAGTGCCGCCGAGCGAGCCGGAGGTAACGCTTTCCTTTAAGCGAACCATACCCGTTATTTTAAGCGAAAGGGCGTTTTCTACCCCAACGTCTTTATCGGAAAGGGATTCCCACTTGCCGTCGCCATCGCTATCGGCGTAAAAATCGCTGTTTTGCAGCACGCGGAATTCCATATTTTCAAAATCTTCAAAGGTGTATTTTTTGTTTTTTAATTCCTCGGAAGAGGGTTGCCAGTTGGGGTTGCCCGTTATCATATAGCGCACGTAATCGAGCGATTCTTGCTGGCTGTAGCCCTGGCCGAGCAGCATTTCGTAATAAATATCGTTGATGTCTAAAATGCCGAGGTAGTATAAGGTGTAATCGCTAATGCGGTTGTACTTATCCACGACGAGCATCAGTTCGTTAGGCGAGGTGGGGTTACTCCATTCGCCCGCAACGAGGTCGTACTGGTCCTTGATAAGATCGCGATTGTTCATCATTTCGCTAAAAACGGCAAAGCTTACCGTCATGGGAGAATCGGAAGAATCGCCCATCATCATTGACATCATCATTTCAATCGGATCGATAAGGCGCTGATAGGTATCGCCGTTTTTGCGGAAATAATTGAGCTGCAAAGCGTAGGAATACTGCACCGCGCTTACCTTTTCGTAATCGACGGTTTTATCTAAATACGCCTTAAAGGATTTCAGGTCGTTTACCTTAGTGGCGGTTGCCATCATATTCATAATAGAGCTAAGACCCGGGCGTACGATAACGTCGTCGCTATCGGGATAGGTTTCGAGCGTGTCGTCGCTTGTACCCTTCATGCCCTCCATAAGCTCGGCAAGGTCTGCCGTTTGCTTGGTGATTTCTACGGGGTAGTTGGAAAGGGTATCTCTCTGCACGGCGTTGATATAGTTTTGAAAGCCGCTGGAAAGGGATAAAATGAGCGCAATGCCGATAATGCCGATGCTGCCCGCAAAGGAGGTAAGACTGGTGCGCGCCTTTTTGGTAGTTAGGTTGCGAAGAGATAGAGAAAGCGCGGTAAAAAAGGACATGGACGCCTTTTTTTGCTTTTTAGCCTTGCGTAGCTTGCTTTGCTTTTGCGCTTGGGCGTTCGGTTCGGCAGGTTGCGTTTGGGAGTCCGTTTCCGCAGGTTGCGTTTGGGAGTCCGTTTCCGCAGGTTGCGTTTGGGAGTCCGTTTCCGCAGGTTGCGCTTGGGAGGGCTGCGCAGCCGGTTCTTCCTTAAAAAGGGAGGGCTGTAACTGCTCTTCTAACAAAACGGCCTCTTCCGTATAGGGGTTGCTATCCCCCGTAACGAGCCCGTCGGAAAGGGTGATGATGCGGGTGGCGTACTCCTGCGCAAGCTCCGGGTTATGGGTTACCATAATAACGAGGCGATCCTCGGCTACTTCTTTTAATAAATCCATAACCTGCACGCTGGTTTCGGAATCGAGCGCGCCGGTGGGTTCGTCCGCTAAAATAACGGCGGGATTGTTTACGAGCGCACGCGCAATGGCAACGCGCTGCATTTGCCCGCCCGAAAGCTGGTTGGGACGTTTGTTAATTTGATCCTTTAAGCCAACCTTGCAAAGGGCTTCGGTTGCGCGCTGTCTTCTTTCCTTAACCGAAATGCCGGAAAGGGTGAGGGCAAGCTCTACGTTGCCGAGCACCGTTTGGTGAGGGATTAAGTTATAGCTTTGGAATACGAAGCCCACCGTATGGTTGCGGTAATTATCCCAATCTCTATCGTGAAAATGCTTGGTGGAAACGCCGCCGATTACGAGGTCGCCGCTGGTGTAGCGGTCTAATCCGCCAACGATGTTGAGCATGGTGGTTTTACCACAGCCCGACTGCCCGAGCACGGCAACGAATTCGTTTTTGCGGAAGGCAAGCGATACGCCCTTTAAGGCTTGAACGCTGAAATCCTCCGATTCGTACGTTTTGGTAATATTTTTTAAAATGAGCATCTTTTACCTCCTGCCCACTATGGCAAAGGAAAGGAAATTGCGGTGCGCTGCGACGGTGCGGAAAAAGTAGGTGCAATTTCTATAGCTTGCCGTTAAATAAATACTTTTTATACTGCTTATATACTGCTAAAAAATTAAAGGAATATGAAAAAGTCGGGGCAATGCATTGCCCCGACCAAAAAGACGTTATTCTTCTTCCTTTTCTTCTTTCTTATCGCGGCGGTCGTCTTCTTCGTCTTCAATTTCGTTTACCGTAAGCTTGATT
>JAFOHH010000076.1 GCA_017421905.1 Clostridia bacterium | reverse complement strand
CCTGTTTGAGCTGTTGGCACACAGTTGTTTTTCCAACACCCATAGTGCCACCAATCATATATAAAGTTTTCATCATTCGCACCTGCAAATTCTTATTTATCGGTGAGTTTATTATAACATAAAATAAAATCTAATTCAACTTGTTTTGCGTGGACAAAAGAAAACTCGACTTTTGCAAGTCGTGTTTTATAAGTTGCATATTTAAATCCCTATGAGAAGAGCAGTTATAGGAGCGGTTTTGGTTTTTATAATATTGATACGGCTGGTATTAGCCCTTTTCTTCCCGAACCGTATATGTTCCGTGGTCTACGGTAAACAGGCGGTAGGAAAGGCCTTGGAATACTTCTTCGTCTAAATGCGTGGCGGTTAATACCGTTTGCACGCCCGAAAGCTTACTTAGTAGGCGTTTTTGGCGGTCCTTATCCAACTCGGAAAGCACGTCGTCTAAAATAAATAGCGGGTATTCGCCCGTTTCCGCGCGCATAATATCCAGCTCGGCAAGCTTAATGGAAAGGGCGGCAGAGCGTTTTTGCCCTTGCGAGCAGTAGGTTTTTACGTCGCTGCCGTTAATTTCTATTTTCAAATCGTCGCGGTGGGGACCAACCGTGGTAAAGCCGGCGCGCAGGTCCTGCTCTCTTCTTCGCGCAAGCCCCTCAAAAAAGGCGTGGAATATCGTTTTTTGATCGCCCGTAAACTTACACTCGGGCGAAATGACGAGCTCCTCTTTGCCTGCGGTAAGGGCGGCGTGGGCAGCTTTGGCGTAGGGGGCAAGCTTTTCGCAAAACTCCTGACGCTGTACCATAATATAAGAGCCCGCCTCGGCAAGTTGCTCGTCCCAAACGGGCAATGTTTCCCAAACCGTTTCTTCGTCTTCTTCCTTAAGCAGGCGGTTGCGCTGCTCTAAAATTTTATTGTAGCGGAGCAACTCGTAAAAATAAGGGCGTTTTAACTGGGAAATTGCCACGTCTAAAAAGCGGCGGCGGTCGGAAGGGGCGTCCTTTATCAGCTTTAATTCGTCGGGGTTGAAAAACACGGCGTTTACGTTGCCGAGCAAGTCCCCCGCTTTAGAAAGAGTTGCGCCGTTTACTTTAATTTGCTTTCTTTTGCCCTCTTTTAAGGAAATTTCCACCTTAACGTCGCCAAACGAGGTTGCCGCAGTGCCCGAAACAGATGCTTCTTCCCGCCCAAAGGCAATTACCTGCTTTTCGCGCGAGGCGAGGGGGGAAATGCCCGTGCATAGAAAAAACACGCCCTCTGCGCAGTTGGTTTTACCTTGCGCGTTGTTGCCGCAAAGCACGTTTAACCCCGGCGAAAAGGTAAATTCGCCCAAATTCCAGTTGCGAAACCCATTTAGTTTTAATTCTTTTAAAAACATTTTTGGAAAATCTCCGAAAAAGGATTGTGGATAACTTTTCTTTTTTGCCTTTTTATGGTACAATACCATATAGACAGTACTATTATAACAAATTTTTTTGAAACTTGCAAAAGATTGAGGTAAATTTATGGAACAATACGAACTTATTTGGGAAGCTGCGAAAAAACGCTTGGAAAAAACCATGCCCGTTATTTCGTACGGAACGTGGATTGCCCCCTCAACCGCCATAAACATAAACAACGATAAGCTGGTGCTCCATACCACCAACCGCCTTTCGGCAAATATGTTAAACCGCTACGTGGATAGCATCCGCAACGCCATTATTGAAGAAATGCCCCAGCTTACGGGCTTTGAGCTGTTTGTTGCCGATAAGGAAGAGGACTTTTTGGCGGAAAAATCGCAAGCGGCAGAAGGCGCAAAGCCGATGGAGCTTAACCCCAAGTACACCTTCGACCGCTTTGTTGTAGGCAGCTCTAATAAATTCGTACACGCGGCGGCGCAAGCCGTTGCCGAAAACCCCGGCTTTGCTTATAACCCCCTGTTTATTTACGGCGGAACGGGTCTTGGCAAAACGCACGTAATGCACGCAATCGGCAACCACATTAAAAAAACCAAGCCCGAGCTGCGCGTTATTTACGTTACGGGCGAATCGTTTACCAACGAACTGATTGAAAGCATTAAATCGGGTAGAAAAAACGGCGTAGACTTCCGCTTGAAATACCGCAACGTAGACGTATTTATTATCGACGATATTCAATTTATCGCAAACAAGCAATCGACGCAGGAAGAATTTTTCCATACCTTTAACGAGCTGCATAACCAAAACAAGCAAATTATTCTTTCCTCCGACCGTCATCCCAGCGAAATTGCCCTTTTAGAGGACCGTTTGCGCACCCGCTTTGAAGGCGGCCTTATTGCAGACGTTCAACCGCCTGATATCGAAACCAAAATTGCCATTTTAAAGAAAAAAGCGGCAGAAGAAAAGAAAATTCTCGATAACAGCGTGTTAGAACTCATTGCGGGCGACTCCATTAGCGATATTCGCACCTTAGAAGGCCGCTTAAAGAGCGTGCTCTTTCTTGCGGCTTTGGAAAACAGACCCATCACCCCCGAATTTGCAAAGGAGGCACTCCGTTTTTCCAAAGAAACCTCTCGCGAGGTAATGACTACGGATACCGTTATCGATGCCGTTTGCGACTACTTTAAGCTAACCAAAGAAAACCTGCTTGGTAAAAAACGCAATAAAGAGCTGGTAGAGCCCCGCCAAATTTGCATTTATTTGATTACCGAGCTGATCAATCTCCCCCTCGTGGCAATTGGCCAAGCAATGGGCGGAAGAGATCATACCACCGTTATTCACGCGCGCGACAAAATTGCCGAACAAATTAAAACGAGCGACAGACTTGCAACGCAAATTAGCGATTTGAAAAACCTCATTTTGAAGAAATAATATGGAAACGAATTTTACCGAAGGCGTTTTCGACGCGGTTGTCGTTGGCAGTGGACACGCCGGCGTAGAAGCCGCGCTTGCCCTTGCAAGAACGGGCATGAAAACCGCCCTTCTTACCCTCAATTTAGATAGCATCGGCTTTATGCCCTGTAACCCCTCTATCGGTGGTACGGCAAAGGGCAATTTGGTGCGAGAACTGGACGCGCTTGGCGGAGAAATGGGAATTGCCGCCGATAAAGCCGCCCTGCAAATGCGCATGCTTAACCGCGGCAAAGGCGCGGCGGTACACAGCCTGCGCGGACAAGAAGATAAAAACCATTACCACCGCATTATGAAGCAAACGCTGGAAATGCAGGAAAATTTGCGCATCGTACAATGCGAGGCTTCGGAAATTTTAGTAGAAAACGGCGCGGTAGTGGGCGTAAAAAACACCTTTGGCGGCACGTTTTTTTGCAAATGCGCCGTTATTTGCACGGGTGTATACTTAAAAGCGCGCGTAATTACGGGCGAATTTAGCCAAAACGTAGGTCCTAACGGCTTTGCCGCCGCAAACGAGCTTACAAAAAGCATTGCTTCGCTTGGGTTTGAAATCCGCCGCTTTAAAACGGGTACGCCGGCACGCGTTGCCGCACGCTCCATCGATTTTTCCAAGTGTGAAGTGCAACCGGGAGAAACCGACCTTTATCCCTTTTCCTTCCTTTCCCCACCCGTAAAAAAGGAACAAATCCCCTGCCACCTCACTTATACCAACGAGCGCACGCACGATATTATTCGCGCAAATCTACACCGCAGCCCCCTTTACGGCGGCGATATTAAAGGCATTGGCCCGCGTTATTGCCCTTCTATCGAGGACAAGGTGGTGCGCTTTGCCGATAAGGAGCGTCATCAGCTGTTTTTAGAGCCGGAGGACGCAAGCGGCGGCGAAATTTACGTGCAGGGTATGAGCTCCTCTCTCCCTCACGACGTACAAATTGCCATGTACCGTACCGTTCCCGGGCTGGAAAACTGCGAAATTATGCGCTTTGCTTACGCCATAGAATACGACTGCATCGATCCGCTAGAATTAAAGCCTTCTTTAGAAAGCAAGCGCATTGCAGGCTTGTATTTCGCAGGGCAAATTAACGGCACGAGCGGCTACGAAGAGGCCGCCGCGCAAGGACTTATGGCAGGTTTAAACGCCTCCCTTTCCATGCAAAACAAGCCGCCTGTTGTGCTCCGCCGCGACCAAGCCTACATTGGGGTTTTAATTGACGACCTCGTTACCAAGGGCACGAACGAACCCTACCGTATGATGACTTCTCGCGCGGAATACCGTTTAATTCTGCGCCAAGACAACGCCGATTTGCGCCTTACCCCCATAGGAAGAGAGGCCGGGCTCGTTTCCGAGGAGCGTTGGGAAAAATATTTAAGCCGCAGAGCTTTGCACGCCCAAGCCGTAGAGGAGTGCAGCGTAATTCATTCCCCCCAAAAGGTAAGCGAATTCCTTGCAACGCACGGCTACGATATGCCAAACAGCGGTGTTTCTTACGCCGATATGGTGCGCCGCGGCATTAATATTTACGAAATTTGCGAGGCGTTTAACGCGCTTGCAGACATCCCCAACGACATTAAAGAAACGGTGGAAATCGACTTTAAATATTCGGGCTATCTCGAAAAAAGCTTAAAGCTGATTGAAAAAAGCAAAAAAATGGAGGACGTGCTCCTTCCTGCCGATCTCGATTACGCCCAAATTGACGGCTTGCGTTTAGAGGCACGGCAAAAGCTGAATAAAATCCGCCCCGAAAACTTAGGGCAGGCTAGCCGCATTTCGGGCGTTTCCCCCGCCGATATCACCGTTTTAATGGTATATTTAAAGAAATAGCCGTTTGGGCTTTGCGAATTAGACCCGCCTGCTAGCACTTGAATTTTTTATATTTACAGCCGCCCCTTTGGGGCGGCTGGTTTTATTTCTTAACCGTAAGTCAAGGGCGGCTGGTTTTATTTCTTAACTGTAAGCCAAGGGGGCTTTTATTTCTTAGCAGTTTGGTTCTTTACTTTCTATTCGTTGGGGCAAGCATTTTCCTTCTGCTGTTTTTCGCGCAAAAGCCCTTAAAAAAATACTATCTTTTTTGCGATAAAGATTGAAAGGGCAAAAAAAGTATGCTATAATCAACAAAAGCAAGGTGCGGCGCATGCGTTTTTTAAAAGCAAGGTACGCCAAAAGGAGCAATTATGAATTTTGAAACCCTTTTAAATAGTCGGGTGGCATCTCTTACCGTCGGCGGAGAGCAAATAGACCTCGTCCCCGCTCTTCTTTCCCAACAAAACGGCGTTTATACTTTTACTTCTTCTACCCTCACAGTAGAATTGACCGTGGAATTTCCTGCAAAAAACGCGATAACAACCCTTCTTCGCATTACGAATAACGGAAGGGAAAATTCCCCGCAAATTACAAACGTGCGCTCGCTAAATATCGACCTTCCCTTTACGGGCGAAATTACTTATAGCGGCCTTTCCGGCGACGATTGCGGCGAGAGATCCTTTGTGCCGTTTGCAAAGCCTTTGTCCGAAAATCGCTACCACGTAGAACCCCACGGCGGACGTTCCTCCAACGTAACGGGCTTCCCCTTTTTTGATTTGAGCGACGGAAAAACCACCTACGTATGCGGCATTGGTTGGACGGGACAATGGAGCTTGGACCTTTTGGGCGCGGCACGCACGGCAAACGTGCAGGTAGGGCTTTGCGACTGCGACTTTTACTTAAAGCCAAGCGAATCGGTACGCTTTCCCCTTTGCCTTGTTATGGAAGGGGGCGAACCCATCCTTGCCCGCGCCGACTTCCGCGACCTGATGCGCGAAAAATTCAGCCCCAAAGCAAAAAGGAAGGAAGATATCAACCTGCCCGTTTCCATTCAACCCTTCGACCGCTACTTTGCAGGGCAATGCGGCACGAACAAGGACCCCTCTTGGAATACCGAAGAAGGGCAGCTGCGCGAGGTTGCCGTTGCCGCTAAATGCGGGTTTGATACCGTTTGGCTAGACGCCGCCTGGTTTCCTGGCTGCTTTCCGCTGGGTGTGGGAAACTACTCCTTCGTTCCCGGCTTTCCCAACGGACTGAAAAAAGTATCGGACGCCGCCCATGAAAAGGGCATGCGCTTCGTGCTTTGGTTTGAGCCCGAACGCATTCATAAAGAAACGGAAACGTGGCGCAACCACCCAGAATTTTTGCTTGTTAGAAAGGACGCTCCGGACGACGCGCTGTTTAATTTGGCAGAGCCTGCCGCAAGAGAATACCTAACCGCCTTTTTGGGCGATATGATTGCGCAAAACGGCGTGGATATTTACCGCCAAGACCAAAACTGCTTTGACGTGCTCGATTTTTGGCGCGCTTTTGACGAAGAAAACCGCAAGGGCGTACTGGAAATGCACTACGTAGAAGGCCTTTACCGCCTTTGGGACGACCTTACGGCTCGGTTTCCCCACCTGATGATTGACAACTGCGCTTCGGGCGGCAGACGTATGGATTTGGAAACTGCCAAGCGTGCGGTAAACCTTTGGAGAAGCGATACGGGATGCTTCCCCGAGCACGAAAACTTTGCGACCTCGGTTTGGAACAACCTGCAAACGCTCTCCTTAAACCGCTATTTGCCCTACACCTGCTCGGGTGTATGGGAAAGTGTTCCTTACGACATGCGCGGCGCAGCAACGGGTGGCGTAGCGTGCAATTTTGACGTGCTAAACCCCAACTTTAATCCCGATTCGGTAAAAGCAGTAATTGAAGAAGCCAAACGTACCCGTTATTTTTGGAACGGAACCTTCTTTCCCCTAACCGAGCCCAATTTAAAAACGGACGATTGGGCAGCCTATCAGTTAGAGCGCGACGGCAAGGGCATTGCGTACTTCTTCCGCAAAAAAGATGCGTTAAACCCCATTTTCTGCACCGCGTTATATCGCATAGACCCCGATAAAACCTATCGCGTAACGATTACCGACGAGGCAATGCAAACCGAAGAATTTGTTTTACCAGGCGAAGAGCTTGCAACCGATTTTTGGGTAAAAATTGACCGCAAACGCGCCAGCGCCCTTGTGGAATACGAGCCGATAGAAGCGCAGTAACCTTTGGGAAGGGTGCCGCAAAAACGCAAGCCTTTTTATTAAAAAAAGTTATTGCGGAAAATTATTTGCTTTTCGCTGCGAAATATTTGACGAAACGCCGAAAGTTTGCTATACTATGCAGGTAACTTTGGGCGGCTACGAAAAGAGATTCGCGGTCGGTTAAAGCAGTTGCGCCTTTGGGCGCTATATTTGGAGCGGTATCGAAGTGGTCATAACGGGCCTGACTCGAAATCAGGTAGTCCGCAAGGGCTCGTGGGTTCGAATCCCACCCGCTCTGCCAAAACCTTCTCGGAGAGCATTCGAGGAGGTTTTTTATTTTTAATAAATCTTTTTTGTCCAAAGAAATATAATTGCCGCCGAAGATTTTAATAATCTTCGGCGGCATAAATTTTATTTACTATTCATCTTCTTCCTCTTCGGCCTCACGGCGATATTCACTATCGTCCCAATTACACACATATTCTCCTTGATCCCAGCTAAAACCATCCTTATCTATCTGTTCGTATTCGCCAGAATCATAATTAAAACACCATTTTGTCATATCACACCTTTAATTATTCAAAACATATTGCAACATCTTGTATGCAGACGATTTTTTTGCATCTTTTTTGGTGGAAGCTTTCGAAGAAAAATTTTTGTTTTTTTCTTTTATAATACAAATACTTTCCCAAATAGAATTCCCATTTTCATCATACGTTTGCTTAAAATCATAGGTCGGAATAGAGAAATACCCCCGTCGTGCTAAAATT
>JAFOHH010000075.1 GCA_017421905.1 Clostridia bacterium | reverse complement strand
GTAATATTGCCGGGCAGTATAACAAGCATTGATGGGATGGCGTTTTCTTATTGCATAAACCTAACGAGTATCATCATTCCATCTAGTGTAACAACGCTTGGAGGTGGTGTGTTTGCCAGTTGCTCTAATTTAAAAACCATAAAATATTGCGGTACAGAAGAGCAATGGCTGGCAATTACCAGAAAAGTTGACTGGGATTGGTGTTTTGGTGATGATTATACGATTATTTATGACTATGCCGGCGAATAAAATAATCGAAAAAATAAACGAATAAAATAATCGAAAAAAATAAAAAGCCCCCTGCAGATTACCTGCAGGGTTTTTTATATCAAAAAAGCGTCCGCTATTGCGGACGCTGAAAAAAAACCAAGTAAAATTTTGTTAGGTCAAAATGTTAATAAAGCCGTAGAAGGAAAGAATTAAGCCGATAATGGTAATGTATCCTTTAATAAAAGCGGCAGGGGAAATTGCATAAAAACCAACTAAAAACATGCAAAGACCGAAAATTAAAACGAAGATACTAACGAACTTCTTTTTGGTCATTAATTGGAAAAACTTTTCAATAAATTTCATATCATTATCCTCCAAAACGGGTAAAACTTATCTTATATCGTAAAGTGATTATACCACACGTAAAAAGAAATTGCAATCCTTTTCGCGGTTTTTTCATAAAAAATTAAAAATTATTTTTCGGCGCTGAAAATTTCAGAGGAAAAGAGAGAAAAAGGATAAACGGCGGGCGGGGCGGAGTGAAAATGCACTCGTTTGTTATCCCAGTCAAAGGAAAGTGCCGCGGAAAACAGCGCAATTTGCTTGGCGGTGTTGTCGCCTCCGCCGTACTTTCCGTCGCCGACGATGGGGTGCTTACGGCTTGCTAGCTGTACGCGGATTTGATGGCTTCTGCCCGTTTGCAGGGTAACGGAAAGTAAAGAGCAATCTTTTTCCTCGTTATAGGCAAGCACGCGGTAAAATAGGCGCGCTTCCTTTACGCCCTTGCGCAAGCTTTTTACCACGAAAACCTTGTTAGAGCGGGCATCCTTTAACAAGTAATCTACCAGCTCGTCACGTTCACGTTCAAGCTTTCCCTTTACTACGGCGTAATAGGTTTTTTCCTTTAAGGCGTTTGGCGAAGAAAGAGCGGCGGCCGCGCCCTTGGTTTTTGCGTATACCATAACGCCCGAAACGGCGCGATCTAGCCGATGTACGGGGAAAACGGGGCAGGGCGAGCCTACCTCTAAAAAATGCGCCTTTAAAGCGGATGGAAAGGATCCTTCTCCTTCTTCCGAAAGCAGACCACTTGGCTTAATTGCTACTATAAAGTCCTTTTCGTCGTGTAAAATTTCCATAAAATCCTCTAAAAGTAAAATTAGCGTAGAAAACGGCTTGGTTTTTCGGTTGCGATTTCCCACATACGGTGCAGAGTTTTTTCGCCGCGCAGGGGTTAATCCGCATTTTGCGGCAGGGAAGAAACAAAGCGGCTTATGCGCAGTAGCGCCTCTTTAATATGCTCCACGCTATAACAGTAAGAGGCGCGGATAAAGCCCTCTCCGCCCCTTCCAAACGCCGTTCCGGGTACTACCGCAACGCGTTCTTGCAAAAGCAGGCGTTCGCAAAATTCTTCGCTACTAAGCCCTGTTTTACAAATGGAAGGAAAGGCGTAAAACGCACCGCTTGGGTTTTGGCAGGGCAGCCCTGCTTTTTGAAAGCCGTTTACCATTAAGCGGCGGCGCATATCGTATTCTTCCAGCATAAAGCTAACGTCGTCCTCGCACTCGGTAAGGGCCACCACGGCGGCGCGTTGCGAAAGGGTTGGTGCGCACATAACGGCGTATTGATGAATTTTGACAGCGGCAGAAATAATTTCTTTTGGCCCAACGGTATAGCCCAGCCGCCAACCCGTCATGGAAAAGGTTTTGGAAAAACCGTTAATCACAACGGTACGTTCGCGCATGCCGGGGAGGGAGGCAATGGATACGTGCTTTTTGTCGCCATAAGTCAGCTCGGCGTAAATTTCGTCGGAAATAACTAAAATATCGCGGTTGCGCAGTAGCGCGGCAAGCTCCTCTAAATGCTCTTTTTCCATAATTGCGCCCGTTGGGTTGCAAGGGTAGGGCAAAACGAGGGCTTTTGTTTTTGGAGTAAGGGCGGCGGCAAGAGACTTTGCCGTCAGTCGAAAGCCGTCTTCCTTTTGGGTTTCGATAATCACAGGCACGCCCCCTGCAAGGCGGGTAAGCGGTTCGTAGCAAACGTAGCTGGGCTGAGGGATAATCACCTCGTCGCCCGGGGAAATAACGGCGCGCAGCGTCATATCAATCGCCTCGCTGCCGCCTACGGTAATCAGCACCTCGCTTGCGGGGTCGTAATCTCCAACCCCTTTTTTCAAAAGATAATCGCAAACGGCGCGGCGCAAGGAAAGCAGACCGCGGTTGGCGGAATATTTGGTTCTGCCGCCGTCTAACGCTTCAATCCCCGCTGCGCGAATTTTCCAAGGCGTTGCAAAATCGGGTTCGCCCACGCCAAGGGAAATAACGCCGCTCATACTTTCGGCAAGGTCAAAAAATTTGCGTATGCCGGAAGGCTTTATTTCCGTAACGGTTCTAGTTAATATGCGGTTGTAATCCATAGCGTTATACCAAATTTTCGCGCTCGTCCGTTTCTTTACCGATTAATACGACGTCGTTTTCCTTATAACGGCGCAAAACGAAATGCGTTGCGGTAGAAAGTACGGAATCGATGGTAGAAAGGCGCTTGGCAACGAACATTGCCACTTCTTGAAAGGTTTTACCGCGGACCATTACGCATAAATCGTACCCGCCGGACATTAAATAAACCGTTTCCACCTCGGGGTAATTCATTACTTTTTTGGCTACTTCTTCAAAGCCGAGCCCGGCTTTAGGGCTTACCGAAAGCTGAATAAGCGCAGTTACGGCGGTGGTGTCTACCCGTTCCCAGTCCACAACGGCCTTGTAGGCGCGGATAACCCCCTCTTTTTCCATTTCGTCCATTTCTTTGGCTACGTCTTCTACCCTCATATCCAGCATAACGGCAATATCTTCTACGGAGGTGCGCGCTTTCGAAGCCAAAAGCTTTAACAGTTTTACGTTCATATTCTCTCCTTGGCGGCGGCAAGCGGAATGTTTTTTTGCCCCACCTTACTTTTCTTGCTATTATATCATATTTTATCCACGCTTGCAATATTTCTTTCTTATTGCAGGTAAAAATTATTCTTATAGCAAAAATTTCTGTAACCGGTTCTTGCTTTGCATAAAAGCCCCCTGTCTGCGGATAAATTTACCAAAAATATAAAATTTGGTTTTATCTGCTTGCTTTTTTGCAAGAAATTTGATAGAATAAGCGAGCGCAAAGGAAAGTTTTGCGCGTACTCATAATGTTGGGGTGTCGCCAAGCGGTAAGGCTACGGACTCTGACTCCGTCATCCGGGGGTTCGAATCCCTCCACCCCAGCCAGAATAGGATTACTATTTTAACAGAAGTAGTAATCCTTTTTTTCTAATCACTCTAAGCAAAGAATCAAGGAGGAAACCGATTATGAGAAAAGCCGATATGATTGAACTGTTTCAACAGTCAACAGAACAAAAGCCTCTTTTCCGGTTTTATTTGAAATATGACGCTTACTACACGTATTGGTTTCCCTTTAAAGCAAGCGAAAAGTTGTTTCTTGCAGCCAAAGAAGACGACTTTAT
>JAFOHH010000074.1 GCA_017421905.1 Clostridia bacterium | reverse complement strand
ATGCTTTTAAACTGCGAAATCGTTGCTCTTTGCGATTTCCACCCCGAAAGAAGAGAGGCTGCAAGAAAGGATCTCGGACTTAGCGAGGCGGCTTCGTACGACGATTTCGATGCGTTTATTAACCACGGTATGGACGCGATGATCGTAGCCAACAGCTTTAACGAGCACGCTAAATACGTTTTAAAGTGCTTTGAACGCGGCATTCACGTATTTTGCGAATGCATTGCAAACGGCACGATGGCAGAAGGCGTACAGCTTGCCGTGGCGGCGGAAAAAACCTCGTCTATCTTCTTCCTTGCCGAAAACTACCCGCAAATGAAGTTTAATTTGGAAATGCAACGTGTAGTAAAAAGCGGCACGCTCGGCAAAATTATCTATGCGGAAGGGGAATACAACCACCCCGTTGCCGACGATGACGTTGCATTTAAAAAGGAATACGTTTTCTACGAAAACCATTGGAGAAACTATTGCCCCCGAACGTACTATATCACCCACTCGCTTGGCCCTGTAATGCGCGCAACGGGTGCAACCCCCGTTACCGTTTCTGCGCTAGAAGCGTTTGCTCCCCCCGCAGAGGAAAATCCCTCCGCTTCTTACGTTGGCGATAGAGCGGCAATTATTACGACCATGAATAACGACGGTTCTATTTTCCGCGTTACCGGCTGTGCGGCGTTTGGCGGACACCATAACGCTTACCGCATTTGCGGAACGGAAGGTCAAATTGAAAACCTGCGCGGCATGGGAGAAAAGGTTATGCTCCGCTACAACCACTGGTCCAAGCCCGAAGGCAAGGAGGAATACAACCTTTACGAGCCCGAATGGAACGATAAGGACGAGGAAATGATTAAAAACAGCGGACACGGCGGCGGCGACTTTATTACCGTTCGTATGTTTGTCGATTGTATCAAAAACGGCGTTCAGCCCGAGCATCCCTTCGATTTGCATTCCGCTTTAGCAATGTCCTCCGTTGCTATTTTGGGGCATCGCTCTGCCCTTGCAGGCGGCAAGCCCTTTGCCATCCCCGATTTTAGAAAGGAAGAGGACCGCAAGCTGTACGAAAACGACGACCTTTCGCCGATGTATAGAGAAGACGGAACTGCGCCCACCTTGCCTTCCTGCTCGCACCCCGATTACGCGCCGACGGAAGAGCAAAAGCAAAAGTTTAGAGATCTCCTCGGCATTAAGTAAGTAGCAAAAACAACGCTATAAAACAAAGACGAACACGCCCCTGCCGTATCGGCAGGGGCGTGGTTTTTATAAGCGCAATCGGTTTTATTTTTGTTGGGTTTTTACAAGGACGTAAGGGGCTTAGCCGTTCTTTTTTAACCATTCGTGCGCTTTAGCAGGGGCAAGGCGTAAAATGTTTTCTTTGGGAAAGGGAGAGTTTTCGCCGCCGTTTACGTACAAAAAGTACTTACCGCCATCCGTTTGATATAAGCGTTCCTCGTAGCCGGCAGGGTCGCCGAAAACGCCGTAAATTGCTTGCTTTACAAGGTGGGCGGTATCGGTATCGTATTCTACTTTGCAAATAATTTTTTTCATAAATAAAATTGCTCCTTTTTTCCGCGCAAAGCGGAATTTTTCTACCGTTAGTATACGCT
>JAFOHH010000073.1 GCA_017421905.1 Clostridia bacterium | reverse complement strand
CATAGAAAGACAATCGACATCTGCCTTAACCGCCTTAATTTTTTCCTTATGTTCCACGCCAAAGCGCTGTTCTTCATCTAAAATAAGCAAACCGAGATCGGCAAAAACCACGTCCTTACTTAAAAGGCGGTGTGTACCGATAATGAAATCGATTTTCCCTTCCATTAAGCGCGTTAATATTTCTTCCGACTCCTTATCCGTTTTGAAACGGTTGAGAACGGCAATGCGAATACCGAAATTGCGAAAACGTTTTTCCGCCGTTTCGTAATGCTGCTGGGATAATATGGTGGTGGGACAAAGGAGGGCAACCTGCTTTCCGTCTAAAACGGCGCGAAACGCCGCACGGAAGGCTACTTCGGTTTTTCCGTAGCCAACGTCACCGCAAAGTAGGCGATCCATCACTTTGCCGCTTTGCATATCTTGCAAAATTTCCTCGGTGGACTGCGCTTGGTCGGGCGTGAGGTCGTAAGGGAAATCCTCGTCGAACTCTCTCGTTAAAGCGCTATCGGGCGAAAAACGGAAGCCTGAGCGATCGAACCGTTTTTTATAAAGGGCTTTAAGGTCAATGGCAAGCTTTTTAACCGATTCGCGCACGCGCTCTTTAATACGCGCAAATTCTTTACCGCCGATGCGGTTGAGCTTGGGAGCGTTATCCCCGCCCGTATAACGGGAAAGGGAGTCCATTTCTTCTACGGGAACGTAGAGCATATCTCCGCCGCCGTATTCCAGCATAACGTAATCTTTAGTCCCGTCCGTAGTGGTGATTTTTTTCGTTCCCTTTACAAGACCGACGCCGTGCGTTTCGTGAACGGCGTAATCGCCGATTTCGGGCGCGGTAAAAAAGTCGTTGCGCTTGCGCTTTACCCGTTTTTCCTTTTTCGTTTCTCGAAAAACGTCGTTTTCTCCGATGACGGCAAGCTTGCTATCGTGATAAATACACCCGTATTTTAAGGGTTCTGCCGTAATAACAGCGCCGCGGAAATCGGCAGGAATAAAGGAATGATAGCGAGCCGTTACGCCCTGCTCTTCTAAAATGCGGACGAGGGTTTCGGCACGGGACTGACTGCCTGCAAATACGGCAATGCGGTAGCCGGTAATTTTCCATCCGGAAACGTCGGTGGACAAAGCGGCTAGGTTGCGGCTATATTTGGGCGTTGCGCTTGCCTTAACGGAAAGAACGTGCTGCGGCGTAAAAAAAGGTACGGTAGCCGTGATATTTTGTAGGGCTACACAGGGATTTTTAGTTAAATTTGCAACTACCGTTTGCAGGGGAATATGCTGCCGTTCGGTAAAAGAAAAGACCTCCCCTGCCGATTTTAATTCGGCATACCGTTCGTAAAATTCCCGCTCCACCATAGTTGCGCCGTCGGCAATCAGCTTGCATTCGTCGAAAAATACGACGGTGCTTACAGGCATAAGGTCAAGCAGGTTAGCGGTAACCGTTTCGGAAAGGGGTAATAAAAAGTCAGTTGCCTCGCTTTTTCCCGTAGCAACCCCCTCGAGCAGTTCTTCTGCTATAGTTTGCAAGCGAGCGCGCGCATCGCGAGGGGCGGCGGCAATTTCCGCTTGGAACAACGCGGCAAGGCGCGAGGTTGCATTCTCTCCCCAAGTCGTTTCCTTGGCGGGATATAAAGAAAAACGGGTTACGTGGTCTATACTCTCCCCCGAAACGAGGTCAAAGGTTTTAATTTGTTCGATTTCATCGCCGAAAAAATTGACGCGGTACGGCGATGCGCTCCCTACGGGAAAGACGTCTACAATATCGCCGCGCACGGCAAACAATCCTGCGGCAGAAACACTTTCTACCCGTTCGTAGCCAAAGGAAAGTAGTTTTTCCACCAAGATATCGCGCTCCGTTTCCCCAAGCTCCACGTCGAAAGAGGCAAGGCTGCGAGGGAATAACTGCATGAGCGCATCCATTGTAGTAACGACGTGCGTTGCGCCGTCTGCAATGCGAGAAAGAGCGGCCAGGCGACGATCT
>JAFOHH010000072.1 GCA_017421905.1 Clostridia bacterium | reverse complement strand
AAGGTTGGTTTTATCCTTTTTCACTACGCGGAATTTCACCAGCCCGTTGCAAACGAGAATGGTTTCTCCCACGGCAATTTCCCTTACAATTTCCGCAGGGTTTACCGAAACGCGCGGTTCGTCACCCAAAATTTCTTCCGAAGTAAAGGTAAAAGGGTCGCCCTCTTTCAGCGTTACCTTACCGCAGGCAAAGCGGCGCAGGCGGTATTCGGGCCCCTTGGTATCCAGCATAATGGCAACGGGTAGCCCCAGCTTTTCGCGCACCTTTTTTATTGCGTTTATGCGGCGTTTATGCTCCTCGTGCGTGCCGTGCGAAAAGTTTAAGCGGGCAACGTCCATGCCGGCAAGCATTAATTTTTCCAACATTTCTTCGCTTTCGCAAGCGGGGCCAATGGTGCAAATAATTTTCGTTTTTTTCATAGAACAGCCTCCGTTTGGTGTGGGGAAAAGGGCGCGATATCATCTGTTTTAGTGTTTTCCTGTTCCTAAAAAACCAAATTCCCCACCATTATAATTTATGATGAAAATTATACCTGCAATGCGCAAAAAAAGCAACTATTTTAGCCGAGGACGTTGCAAAATTTTTCTTTCTTTGGTACAATATAAGAGGAGGAAACGAAAATTATGACCAACGAAGTATTAAAAGCTATAGAAAACCGCCGCTCGTGCAAGGCGTTCCGCCCCGAGCAGATTAAGCCCGAAGAATTAGACGCTATTTTAAAAGCAGGCACGTTTGCCCCCACGGGCAGAAATAAGCAAGCGCCCGTTATGGTGGTGCTGCAAAATAAGGAGGACGTAGCCGAGCTTTCCGCCCTAAACGCCCAAATTATGGGTACGACAACCGACCCGTTTTACGGCGCGCCTACCGTTATTTTGGTGCTTGCCGAAACCGAGCCCTATACTTGGGTAGAAGACGGCAGCTTGGTTATGGCAAATTTAATGCTCGCCGCATCGTCGCTTGGCGTTGGCTCGTGCTGGATTCACCGCGCCCGTCAGGAATTTGATAGCGAACAGGGCAAAGCGCTCCTTAAAAAATGGGGACTGCCCGAAACGCTCCGCGGCGTAGGGCATTGCATTTTGGGCTACCCTGCGGAAAACGCTTACGCCAAGCCCCGCTCCCCAAGAAAAGACGGGTATATCGTTAAAATTTAACGGTTTTTTGGGGGGAAGAAGGGTTAAATTACGCGACTTTTTAGAAATTTTTTAAGAAAAAACGCGAAAAAGCTAGAAAAGCCCTGAAAATAAGTTGACATTCCTTTGCAAAAGTGGTAAAGTTTTTTTATCGCGAGAGGCGTAATTTAGGAAGGAAAGTTGCGTTTTTTGCGGAACGTTATGCGATTTATCGCATAACCGTATTCCTCGTTAGCTCAGCGGTAGAGCATCCGGCTGTTAACCGGAGGGTCGTAGGTCCGAATCCTACACGGGGAGCCAAAAAAAGAAGAGTAACGTTTGTTACTCTTCTTTTTTTATGCCCCCCTATCGTAGAATTCGGGGAATCCTGGCGCAGCCGTGGGCGCAAGCCCACTCACGGGGAGCCAAAAAAAGCGGGACACCGAAACGGTGTCCCGCTTTTTTTGGTTTTTCTCCCCTAGGATTCGGCGAATCCTGTGCCGCAGACATACGGAGCGCAGCGCAGTTCACGGGGAGCCTCGCCTAACCTGCTTGAACATTTTACACTCCCGCAACGGGACTTGAACCTAAAAAGTAGGGGTGGATTGGCTAAAAAATAATTGAAAAAAATCATAATTATGTGCTATAATATAATCAAATAGATATATTTTTTGTCAAGGGAATTTTTATGAAGAAAGATATTTTTAATGGAAAAATCTCTACAGAATGGATTGGGATGGTAAAATTTACGTTGATTTTCACTGCTTTAATATTTGTTTTATGTGGTCTATTATTTTTGATTGTAGCTATTTTCTATGATAACGTAGAATACTCTGCAAGGATATTTTTGTATTGTATAGCCCCCTTAAATATTGTTGCAGGGATTAGTT
>JAFOHH010000071.1 GCA_017421905.1 Clostridia bacterium | reverse complement strand
CTTTGTTTGCGCTTCTTTATCGTTTTTTTGTTTATCGATAACGCAAAGTGTCATTTGCTTTTTGGCTACCGAGCGAATTTCTGCAGTATAATCGTAGCCGCTGTTATCGGAAAGAACGACTTTCTCGCCTTCCTTTAAACGCAAAACGTTGGCTGCGTGGTTATATTCATCACCCACAAGCTCGATTATATCGCCGTTTATTTCTTTTACGAAAAACCGTTTGAGCCCACTCATACCGCTCTCCTAAAACATAAAGCGTTCCATTCGCCCTTATTGCGAGAATCTTCTAAAACAAATCCTAGCGCAGTAAAATGAGAAAGCACTTCTTCTTTTCTGGAATTGATAATCCCGCTTAAAATAAGCGTTCCGTTTGGCTTAACGGCGTTTTTAATACTATCTGAAAGCATGATGAGAACCCCTGCCGTAATATTTGCAGTTACGATATCGCCGCACGCCCCCTCGGCAGTTAAAACCTCGTTTCCACCGATAAAACAACGGTCTTTTACGCCGTTGTTTTGCGCGTTGCGGGTTGCAGATTGCACGGCAATATAATCGATATCCGTCATATATGCCATTTCTGCGCCGAGTTTTAGCATAGAAATACCCAAAATGCCGCTTCCCGTACCAATATCGACGACGGTATCCCCTGCTTTTACACGCGTTTGCAATAAGTCGATACACATAGAAGTCGTTTCGTGTTCACCCGTACCAAACGCCATGTTTGAATCGATCGTAACGACCTCTTCCCCCTTTTTCGCCTCGTAAGAAATCCATTCGGGACATACGACGATTTTGCCCATAGGAAGGGGCTTATAGTGGCTTTTCCAAATCTCACGCCAAGCATCTCCGTCCACTTCCTTTTGCACCGTTTCCAGCGAGCCTGCGTTTAAATTTCCCGCAAGGCGCTCCGCTAAAAATTCAAGATCGGCAAGATACAGAGAAATTAAACCGCCTGCAATATCTTTGGAAATATAGCATTTTACGAGCACTTCTTCGGTAGTGTTTAGGAGAGAATCGTCAATATAGTCCCATTTCGGGTTGACTTGTTTTTTCAAATCGCGAATATCGGCGGGGTCGGAAATTGCAACCCCGTAGTTGGTATAATTCCACATTAAATCGCTGACGAGCTCTGCCGCCTCGGTCGTGGTATAAGTGGTAAGTTCAATAAACTGCATATGCGCCTCGTTTGGTTTTTTTTGATTATATCATAACGGGAGAAAAAATGCAAGGCTATCGTGAAATGCTTACAATAAAAATAAAGACGTGTTAAAAAAACACGTCTTTAAATGATTAAATTACGCGGTTATGCTTGTTTTAGGCCTTTCTTTTTTTGAAAAGAAGGGCTACGCACGCCATTGCAAGTAGCAACAAGATTGCCGTGCCGCCGCCGTTATGATTGTTTCCGCCTGCTATCGTGCCACAGGAAGAACCACTGTTTTCTTGTCCCGAAGTAGAAGGTTCGGGGGTTTCTTCCGTTTGCGAAACGGAGGGTTCGATACTAGGCTCTACACTTTCGGAAACGGAAGGCTCTACTGTAGGTTCAACGCTGGGCTCCACGGTGGGTTCTACCGTAGGTTCAACGCTAGGCTCTACGGTGGGTTCTACAGAAGGCTCTTCTACCGGCTCGATAATTAAAGTAACGACTACCGATTCTGCCGCCTTATAATACGTGCTGGATTTTGCACTGATTACAATGGTATACGTTCCGGGATTTACCGCATCCGTAACGTCATAGGTAAGCTCGGATTCTTCGTGATTTAAGGTTGCTTGCGGAAGTTTTACCGTGCCGTCGTACGTTACAGTTTGAACGGACTCTGCCGTTATGGTAGCCTCCATCTTTTCGATGATAATGCGATAACTCAGCTTTAATTGCGTGTATCCCTCGCAATCTATAACGATAGTAACGGAATTTCTGCCCGGCTCTACACGACCGTTATCCGTTTCCGTAACAACCGCCCCTTCAGGGAATTGTGTTTCATCTATTGCGATTTTATGTTCTTTGCCATCGTAAACCCAGGTATAGTTTTTATTGCCGTCGTAATTTTCACATTCCGGAGCAACGTAAGAGATAGTTTTCTTTGTAACTTCTGCCGTAAGTACGTCTGTATAAACGGTATATCCATAAATGGGATCGGTGTATCCGAGTAAAAATTTTGCCGTGCCGTACGTATCAAAAACAACTTTTCCGTTTTGAACCGTTGCGGTAGGCCCGCTGACTGAAACGAAACAAGTAGGCGACACAATAGATTGCGTTTCTCCCGCCGTAACGCGTGTCAAATCGATTTCGACAGGCGTTCCCCATTCGGTACGAACAGTAGCGGAATCGGCAGAAACCGAACGAGTTAAAGCTTTTCCGTCGCAAGCGTAGTTTGTGGTAATTGATTGTAAGCCCATATTGTAAGCTCTTGCAATATCACCAGCCCCACCAAACGTCCAAGCCCAAACGGAAATACCGCGCAACGCAAGCTCTTCTATGCTTTCTTTATCCGCCCTCGACATAAATGGATGCCAGGTTGCATCGTAATTTTTTGTTGCGTTAATAACGTCCGTTACCGTCATAACTTGTTCCGTTCCGGTCTTTCCGGCCATACCGGTTGTTTCGTGCCACAAAAGCCCTGTGGGGATTTGGGGCGTGCTCTTTCTTACCGTAGGGAGCATGCTAGAATTAAAGGAAATGTATACCATACGGTCGTACATATTCGTTTCGTTGATAATTTTATTTACAGCGGTATGGTTAATTACATCGTTGGTTTTAATTTCCGTTACCAAAACAAGATCAGGATACTTTTCTCTATCGCTAAATTCCTTGAAAAATTCTTCTAAGGTCGGAATACGATAAATAACGCCGTTTTTTTCAATCTCTACTTCTTTTACTTGATTGACAGTCATGGCATTAATGTAAACACCGTAGCTCGTTTTTAAAGAAGGATATTTTGCAATCATCTCATCTACGTTGGTTGCAACGCGATTAATCGTTTCATCGTGAATTACAACGGGAACGCCGTCCATGGTATAATGATAATCGAGCTCGATTAAGCGAGCGCCGTTTCTATACGCTTCTTGAGCGGCCTCTATCGTGTTTTCCGGACAAACGGTATTGTCGCCACGATGAGCAACAATAAGCATATCGCGCGTGGCGGAGAGCTCTTGCGTGAAGGAAGAAAGAACTTCGGCTAAAAGCGGATAATTGGAGGAAACAACGCCGTTAGCGCCTGCAAGCACCGTGCTGAAAAAGTCTTCTTTCGTGGCATCGCTATTCATTTTTACAAAAGTTGTGGTAATTCTGCTTTGCATATATAAAATAGCAGCTTTCGTAGCCGTTTCTTGGTTTAAAATAACGATTTTAGCTGCTACCATACTAGCCGTGGCAACGATGTTTGCATAATGGGTTTCCGTAGTATAGGTTTTGCTAGAATAATCGACTACGCCGCGGGCCGCATTGTTTTTAGTGCGAACGGCGTTAATATACGACGTATTATTGGGGTCTGTTACAACCATAAAATCGACGAGCTTTTTTTCTTTAGTAAACTCGGCAACGAGGTCTGCCCCTTTTAAGGTATTAATCGAAAAACCGTATGTGTATTTGTCGAAACGAAAGGGCGCAGTTTCAAGTGTTGCATAAACTGTTCCCGCCTCGGAGAGCAAATTACCCTCTGCATCTACACGAACAATAATGACGTTGGGAGCGGCTGCATCCGTTTGGGCAGCAAGATCGGATTCTTGCTCAGCATACAGAATGCTTGCCGCAGGAGCAATAAGTCCCGTTTCGGGTGCGCTGAAATCGGGTACTACGGTGCGATCGTCGGTAAGAGCAAACGCACTAACTGCGCTGCAAGAAAGCGCAAACGCGCAAATGATTCCAAGTAAAATTCGAACAGTTTTCTTCATAATAATCCTCCAATAAATTTATTATATCATATTAAAAAATATTTTCAACCGTTTTAAAAAATTTTTCATTAAGTATAAAAGAAAAATCGCCCTTTATGAAGGGCGATTTTCATCTAAAGACAATTATTTTGCATATTCAACGCCGCGGCATTCGCGAATTACGTTTACCTTAATTTGACCGGGATATTCTAATTCTTGCTCAATTTTTCTTGCAATATCTTTAGCAAGGAACAGGGTTTGTGCATCATCTACCTGGTCGGGCTTAACGATAACACGAACTTCTCTACCCGCTTGAATAGCATAAGTTTTATCAATTCCGTTAAAGCTAGCTGCAATTTCTTCCAGCTGTTGCAAACGTTTTACGTAGTTGGTGTTGGTTTCTCTACGAGCACCGGGGCGCGCACCGGAAATAGCATCGGCTGCTTGAATTAAAACAGCTTCTACCGTTTTGGGTTCTACGTCGCCGTGATGGGCTTGAATTGCGTTAACCACGTTAGCCGATTCGCGGTACTTTTTAGCAAGATCTGCACCAATTTGAATGTGCGTACCTTCCACCTCGAAGTCCACCGCTTTACCGATATCATGCAACAAGCCTGCACGCTTTGCAAAGTTAATATCTACGCCGAGTTCTCCCGCAAGGCTACCTGCAAGATGGGAAACCTCGATAGAGTGTTGCAATACGTTTTGACCGTAACTGGTACGGAATTTTAATCTACCAAGAAGCTTAATTAATTCGGGATGCAAGCCAAAAATACCACATTCGAACATAGCGCTTTCGCCAGCTTCTTTCATTTGTTGATCGAGTTCTTTTCTAACCTTTTCAACCGTTTCCTCGATGCGAGCGGGATGAATACGACCGTCTGCAATTAATTTTTCCAAGGTGATACGAGCCGTTTCTCTACGAACGGGATCGAAACCGGAAAGAATTACAACTTCGGGCGTATCGTCGATAATAAGCTCGATACCCGTAGCGTTTTCCAAGGCTTTAATGTTTCTACCTTCGCGACCGATGATACGTGCTTTCATATCGTCGCTGGGAAGAGGAACAACGGAAACCGTGGTTTCGGAAGCGTGATCGGATGCGCATTTTTGAATAGCCAAGCTAATAATGTTGCGCGCTTTCTTTTCTGCGTCATCTTTTGCTTCTTGTTCGATGGTTCTTACGGTAATTGCTGCATCTTTACGCGCGTCTTCCGTAATAGCCTCGATAAGCTGTTGTTTTGCTTCTTCCTTGGTGAGTTGCGCAACTTTTTCAATTTCTTGAACCATTAAGTCGTGCTGGCGAGCTACTTGTTCTTGCAGTTTTGCAATATCAGCCTCTTTTTCCACCAAGCGTTTCGCGTGTTGGTCTACCGCATCGTTCTTTTTATTTAAAGCTTCTTCCTTTTT
>JAFOHH010000070.1 GCA_017421905.1 Clostridia bacterium | reverse complement strand
TTCCGTCAGGATTCCTCGTGTCCCGACGTACTCTGGATACCCCTAACCCTCAATCAAATTCGCGTACGGGAATTTCACCCTCTTTGTTCTGCTTTTCCAAAACAGTTCTGCTTTTGATTTTAGTGTCGTTTGGGGTCCGTAACCCCGCACATATTGCTATATGCGGTTTGGGCTCTTCCGATTTCGCTCGCCACTACTTTCGGAATCGATTTTCTTTCTTTTCCTCCAGGTACTTAGATGTTTCAGTTCCCTGGGTTCCCTTCGTAAGACTATGGATTCATCTTACGATACAACGGCATTACCCGTTGTGAGTTCCCTCATTCGGAGATCTACGGATCACGGTCTATGTGCGACTCCCCGTAGCTTTTCGCAGCTTGTCACGTCCTTCTTCGGCGCCATGTACCAAGGCATCCTCCTCTACGCTCTTTGTAGCTTAATCTTTTTTGCAGCATCTCTGCTGCTCCGTCGAATTAAAAATTTCTACTTAAAACTCTAAAGTTCTCTCGACTAATCGCGTTATACTTTCTTTTCGTATTAACCTTTTCGTCTGGATTAGACTTAATTTTGTTTTGTTATCTCAATTATCTCTAATCTCTCTTTGCCTTTCTGTACTAATTTTTACAGTTCTATGCAGTTGTCAATCTTCTATGCACTTCGCTAAAGCGAAGTTTAGGCCGCCGTTTTTGTCGGCAGCCTAATTACTATACCATATTTCAAATGTTATGTCAACTGTTTTACACAAGTTTTTTATTATTTTTCTATCGTGCTTTGAACTTCGGCAAGCAAGGAACTAAAGGAGTCGCTAATAGCGGAAAGAGCCTTTAAGGCAAGCTCCTTATTTTGCGCGCGCACCGAATAATACACTTTAAGCTTGGGTTCGGTACCCGACGGGCGAATACAAACGAAGCTTCCGTTTTCAATTTCGTAATATACCGCGTTGTTTTTGGGGATTTCCATTTCCTCAACTTCTTGCGAGGCGAGGCGGCGAACTCCTGCGGCGTAATCGCGAATGGCGGCAACCTTATAAATACCGAAACTTTCTACCGGCTTGGTGCGGAATTCGGTAACGACGGCGTTCATACGCGCCATAGCGTTAAGGCCATCGAAGGCGTAGCTCTTATTGCAATCTAAAACGTAGCCGTACTTTTCGTAAATTTCCATTAACCGATCGTATACTTTTACGCCAGCATAGGTGTAGTAGCAAACGAGTTCGGCAAAGAGCATACTGGCAACGACGGCATCCTTATCGCGACTGTGCGCACCGCGGAGATAACCGCAGCTTTCTTCAAAACCGAATAAATACGTGCCATAGCCGCTTTCTTCACTTTCTTTAATTTTTTCGCCGATAAATTTAAAGCCAACGGGGGTTTCGTACAAGGTAACGCCGTAATTTTCAGCAATAGCTTTTGCCATACCCGTAGTTACAAAGCTTTTTACAACGAAACCATCTTGGGGCAACTTATCTTCTTCCTTTAAACGGCGAAGAACGTAATCGAGAAGCAAAATGCCAACCTGGTTGCCGGAAAGCTGTAAAAATTCGTTATTCGCATCGCGAATGGCAACGCCGAGACGATCGCAATCGGGATCGGTACCAAATACGACGTCCGCGCCGATTTTATTAGCGAGAGCAATGCCCTTGGAAAGCGTTTCTTGCAGTTCGGGATTGGGAACTTGTACGGTGGAAAATTCGGAATCTTTGGCAACTTGCTCTTCTACAAGCGTTGCGCGAATACCTAATTTCTTTAAAATAGTCGTTACGGGAACGAATCCGCTGCCGTGAACGGGGGTATAAACGAGCTTAATTTTGCCACCCAGCTTTTTTACCGCTTTTTTGGAAAGAGTAAGTTTTGCAAGCTGCTTATAGTAGCGTTTATCTACGCCTTTATCGACGATTTTTACGTAAGGGGTAAGCCAGCCCTTGTTTCCCTTTTTTAAAAGGTCGCTTTTTACGGAAAAATAATCGGTAATTGCCGTGATATAGGATACAACTTTTTCGGTTGCCTCGGGCGACATTTGCGCGCCGTCCGGACCGTAAACCTTATAGCCGTTATATTCTTTGGGGTTGTGGCTGGCGGTAATCATAATACCTGCTGCCGCACCGATATCGCGCACGGCGAAAGAAAGCATAGGTACGGGACGCACGTCGCCAAACAAATAAACCTGAATGCCGTTTGCGGAAAGAACACCTGCCGCCTCTCTTGCAAAACGTTCGGAATTTTTTCTCGTATCGTAAGAAATAACTACGCCTTGCATACGCGCTTTATCGCCAAGGGAGCGAATATATTCCGCAAGGCCTTGGGTGGCTCTGCGAACGGTGTAAATATTCATCATATTCGTACCGTAACCGAGAATGCCGCGCATGCCTGCCGTGCCGAATTCTAATTCCGCACCAAAGCGATATTCTATCGCCTGCTCGTCATCCTTTAAAGCTGTAAGCTCTTCTACCCCTTCGCTACAAAGCAAGGGGCTACTTAACCAGTTTTCGTATTCAATACGATAGTCCATATTTTCTTCTCCTTAATATTTTAAGCAGGACGAACGCACGCTTGTCCCTTTTAAAAACGGCGCAAGCGCCGCAAAATTTAATTTTAAATAATTATCGCGCGCTGTAGCCGCGTTTTCTTACCAAAAAGAAACGCAAAACACTACGAACGAATTTGGGTGGTTTTAGGCATACGATTTTCATAAACAGCCCTCCGCAACCTCTACGACGAGCAAATTTCCGCCGCCGAATTCCAACGAAAAGGTTTCCTTTTCTGTACGGTTGGAAATGCCGCGCGTTTCTCCCTGTCGCAGGGTGAGATTTTTTAAGGGATAATAAAGCCCCTCACTATTTATAATATGCACGTCGCCAGAAAAAGGAATCAGAGAAACCGTCCGATTCGTGCCACATTTTGACGAAAAAGATGCGTCTTTTAAATAAATTTTACTATAATTTGTAATAATTGTCAATAGCAAACCTCTTTTTTTTGCAAAAAGAAGCAACTGCAATACGCCTAAAAAGTGGTCTTCTCTCATTCCACCGCCGCCGTACACCTCAATTTCGGTAAGGGATAAGCTTTCCTTTCGCAAAAAAAGCTCCTCGATTGCCATTTCGCCATCGGTGAAATTTTTTTCGGCAGGTACGGTAAGCGCACCTTGCGGCACGTAGCCGAGCGAATCGAAATCGCCGAGAACAAGGTCGGGCGTAATGCCGCGGCTTTGCGCCTGCAAATAGCCTGCATCGCACGCAACGACGAACGCACCTTGTGTTTCAATTGTGCCGCGGTAGGGTTCTCCCCCTAAAAAAACGACGGCCTTCATTGCGCGTTTTTTGTACCGCGCAAGGCGGAAATAGCAGCCGCACAGTCGCTAGCGCCGAATACCGCGCTACCTGCAACAAGAACGTTTGCGCCCGCTTGCACGGCAAGCGGAGCGGTTTTGGGATCGATGCCGCCGTCGATTTCGATATCGATAGTCTTGCCGAGGCTTTCTGCCGCGCATTTGATTTCTTGCACCTTGGAAAGCACGTCTGCAATAAATTTTTGACCGCCAAAGCCGGGAAAAACGCTCATAACCAGCACCATGTCGCAAAGAGGCAACACGGGAATTACGGCGGAGGCAGGCGTATCGGGATTGATAACCGCGCCCGCTTTTTTGCCGCATTGTCGAATAAGGGTAAGCGTTTGGGCAAGGGTATCTCCGCATGCCTCTGCATGCACGGTAATAATATCCGCCCCTGCTTTTGCAAATTTTTCTACGTAGCGCTCGGGATGGACGATCATAAGATGTGCATCGAGCGGAAGGTCGGTTATTTTGCGAACGTCTTCCACCATCTTAATACCAAAGGTAATATTGGGTACGAAAACGCCGTCCATTACGTCGAGATGGACGAGGTCTGCACCGGCGGCTTGAATTTTAGCAACTTCCTTACCCATTTCTGCAAAATTTGCAGAAAGAACGGAGGGAGCAATTTTTACGGTATTCATATACGCATTCTCCTAATTAAGCGTTTGCGGGGTTTCCATATACTTTCTGCGGAGCTGACCGCAAGCGCCCTCGATATCCGAGCCTACGCTACGGCGAAGGGTTGCAGTAAGACCGCCTTGCTCTAAAAGGGTGATAAAGGCACGGGCATCTCGCTCCGTAGTGGCGGAAAGACCGCTTTCCTTTACCTCGTTTAAGCGAATGACGTTTACGAGGCAAGGGCGACCGCGAAGGAGGCGAACAAGCTCGCTTGCATGACGCGCACTATCGTTACGACCTTTTATGAGGGTGTATTCGAAAATGTACCGTCTGCCCGTTTTTTCAAAATAATACGAGCAAGCGGAAAGCAATTCCTGCACGGTATACGCCTTTGCTACGGGCATAATTTCCTGCCGCTCGCTATCGAAGGGCTCGTGCAAGGAAACGGTTAGGTTTACGGAAAGACCTTCTTCTGCCAAGGCGCGCATTTGCGGTGCGAGCCCCGAGGTGGAAAGACTGATGTTGCGAGGGCTAATGCAAATTCCTTCTTCTGCCGAAACAAGGCGCAAAAAGCCTACGACTTCCTCGTAATTATCCAGCGGCTCTCCGCTGCCCATAAGGACGAGGTTGGTTACCTTGCGATCTTTTGCCGTGCCGCCTTGCAAGCGGTTTACGGCGAGCACTTGGGAAAGGATTTCGCCGCGCGTTAAATTGCGAACAAGTCCGCCGATGGTAGAGGCGCAAAACTTGCAACCCATACGGCAGCCGACTTGGGTAGAAACGCACTGCGTGTTGCCGTATTTATACTTCATTAAAACGCCTTCGATAACGTTGCCGTCTGCAAGGCGAAAGAGGTATTTTTCCGTACCGTCGGAAGAGACGAGGCGCTCGACGATTTCCGCCGCGGTGTCCTCGTATTCGGCAAGCAGGGTTTGTTTGAACGCTGCGGAAAGAGTGGAAATTTCGCTGATTTTTTTACCTGCGATAAGCCCCTCGTACAGCTGCATGCCTCGGAATTTTTTTTCGCCAAGGCGCTCGGCAAGCGCAATACATTGTGTTTTTGTAAGATCTTGAATAATGCCTTTCATAATCACTTCCGCCTTTCGGCGCGGAAAGCCCTTTATTTTTTACGCAATTTGGCAAAGTAAAAACCTGCCTTAGCATCGTGCGGCAAAAATTGCACGCCGTATTTCATTTTTTTGTGCGGAAGGGGCGAGGTTGCCTCTTCTACCAAAAAATCGGGATTGTTTTTTAAAAAAGCGGCAATTACGCCGTCGTTTTCTTCGGTAAAGAGGGTGCAGGTGGAATAATACAGAACGCCGCCCGATTTTACGAAGGTGGAAGAGCGGGTTAAAATTTCCTTTTGCAGAGGAGGAAGGGAGGTGAAATCGCGCTCGCTTGCGCGGAGCTTGATATCGGGATTTTCTTTGAGTACGCCGTAGCCGCTACAAGGAACGTCGCAAAGAACGGCATCGAAATAGGAGTGCCATTCTTCCCGATCCTCCGTGGCGTCTTTTACGGCGACGGTTAGGTTGGTTGCGCCCATGCGCTTTGCGTAGCCCTCGATAAGGGCGGCGCGGTGGGGGTGCAATTCCGCAGCCGTTACCGACGTGCATTTTTCCGCAAGGTAAACGCTTTTTCCGCCAGGGGCAGCGCACGTATCCAGCAAACGTTCGCACGGGGCGATCATATCGCAAATAGCAACCGAGCCGACCGACTGAAAGGTATAGATGCCTTTTTCGTAATCGGCATTGCGGGAGAATTTTTCGGCATAAAATAAATTAGTAAAGGGCGAGGGCGTAAACTCTACGCCTTGCTCCGTAAAATATTCCCCGCCGTTTACGCCTTTTGCAAAACGCACGGCGTTTACAGCCTCTCCTCCGCGGATAATTTCTTCCGCCTCTTCCCCATAGGTGTGGAAAAGCCTTTTTACGGCGAACAGCGGATAGGAATATTGTACCGAAAGCCGCTCGTAACGGCGCTCGGGGTAAACGAAGGTCATTTCTTCGCGCAAAAAGCGGCGCAATACGGCGTTGATAAGCCCGGATGCCGCACCTTTATCGAAGCGCTTGGAAAACTCCACCGCCGTGTTGATGGTGGCGTACGCGGGGCGACCTAAATCGCTAAGCAGGTACATTGCCATTTTTAAAATGAGGCGAACGTGCGGCTTTAAGGGCTTGCCCTGCGTGAGGCGAGCAATTTGATAATGATATTTGGCGTCGCCTTCTACCGTGCCGTAGCAAAGCTTGGTAACGAGCGCGCGGTTTTCGGCGTTTTCGGGAAGATCGGCTAAAACGATTTTTAAAAACGCGCCTTTGCGATATACCCGATCTAATAGGTCGAACGCCGTTTCAAAATAATTTTTCATAACTTAAATAATCGGGTGTTTTATTTGGTTGTTTCTTATAAAGTGGCGTGCAAAAGCCCTCGATTGGGAGGGTTATTCTGCGGTAAATACGTCGCCTACGGCAATTTTTCTGCCGTTGACGGCTTCTGCCGCCGTTAAAGGTTTACCGCCCACAAACTGCAATTTTTCGATGCGGTATACGCCGCTTGCCGTTTGCACGTAAACACCCGTTTTATCGGCACGAACAATCTCGCCGATGGCGTGGAAAGAGGATTCTTCTTGGAAGGAGGGCTCTTCTAAAGGCGTGCCGAAATAAATTTTAACGACCTCTCCCTTGCAATAGGAAAAAGCAACCGGCCACGGATTGAAACCGCGCACAAAGCAATCGATTTCCTTTGCGGAGGCGTTCCAGCAAATAAGGGCTTGCTCCTTTTTAAAGGTTTTGGTTAGGGTTGCATCCTTGCCGTTTTGCGGGGTAAGGCAGGGCGTTCCGTTTAAAATTTGAGGAAGGGCGGTAAGGAGGGCATCTGCCGCAACGGGCGAAAGCTTTTCAAACAGCTCCCCTGCCGTTTCTCTTTCGATGGAAACTTCTTTCATTAGTAAAACATCGCCCGTGTCCAGGCCGATATCCGTTTTCATAACCGTGATGCCGGTAACGCTTTCCCCTGCGATGATTGCCGACTGAATGGGCGATGCGCCGCGGTATTTGGGAAGAAGAGATCCGTGCAGATTATAAATGCCAAAGGTGGGGATATCGATAATTTCCTGCGATAAAATTTGCCCGAATGCGCAGGTTATCATAAGATCGGGAGCGAGGGCTTGCATATCCTTTGCGCCCTCCTTGCGAATACTGCGGTATTGATAGACGGGAATCCCTACCGAGAGGGCGTATTCCTTTACGGGCGGAGGGGTTAACACGCGTTTTCTGCCCACTTCCGCATCGGGCTTCGTTACGACGGCAATGACGTTATACCCTGCTTCTACCATCGCTTTTAAGGGAGCAACGGCAAAGGCGGGCGTGCCGAGATAAATGATTTTTGCGTTATTTTTCAAGCCAAACCTCCGATGCCTTATCGATATACAAAACGCCGTCTAAATGGTCGGTTTCGTGGCAGCAGGCACGTGCAAAAAAGCCCGTTGCAGTAATTTCGTGCGGGGTTCCGTTGCGGTCTTGATACTGCATCGTTACGACGTTGGGACGGGTAACGTAGCCTTGCTTATGGCGCACGGAAAGGCAGCCTTCTACCCCTTTTTGCTTTCCCTTTACGGCAACGATTTTGGGGTTGATAAATTCGAAATATCCTTCGTCTACGTCTACCACACAAACGCGCTTTAATACGCCGATTTGCGGACCGGCAAGACCTGCGCCGCGTTCCTTTTTAACGGTGTCCTTCATATCGTCCAGCAGTTTAAACAGACGTTCGTCGAATTCTTCTACCGGTTTGCATACTTTTCTTAAAATTTCGTCGCCTTCTTGTACGACGTTGCGAATAGCCATAATAGCACCTCTTTTAAGTCATATTGTTGGGATTTTCTTCTACGAATACCGAAACGTAGGGCGTATTGGCAGGGAGCGCCGCCTCGTAAATTTCGGTTAGTAAGCTTGTATTGCCTTCCTTAATCCGCATTAAAATTTGGTAGCGGAACTTGGTTTGCAAGCGCAAGATGGGGGCTTTCATTTTTTGGAAGAAGATAAATTCTTCTCTATGCGCGGCGTAGACTTTTTCTAAATTTTCATACGCCGTTTTAATTGCCGCAACCACCTTTTTTTCGTCCGTGCCGCTGGCAAGGACGCGCACGATACGCGCATAAGGCGGAAACATCGTAGCCCTTCTTAAAGAAAGCTCCGACTGCGCCATAGATTCGTAATCGTATCTACCGGCAAAGTCTAAAACGTAATTGTCGGGCGTGAAGGTTTGCAAAATTACCTTGCCCGATTTATCCGCTCGGCCACTTCTGCCCGCAACCTGCGTAATGAGCTGAAAGGTTCGCTCGCCGCTGCGGTAATCGGAAAAATGCAGGCCCATATCGGCATCGAGCACGCCAACGAGGGTTACGGAGGGAAAATCGTGCCCTTTTGCAATCATTTGCGTACCGACGAGGATATCCGCCTCCTTTTCCGAAAAGGCTTTTAAAATTTTATAATGCCCTTCTTTCGTGCGCGTGGTGTCGTTATCCATACGCAAAATGCGCGCCTCCGGGAAAAGCTCCTGCAGTTCCATGACCACGCGTTCCGTACCAACGTGCCCAAACTTTAAGTGCGGACTGCCGCACTCCGGACAAAGCTCCGGCATTTTATATTGCGCGTTGCAATAGTGGCATTTTAATCGGTTTTCCCCTTTATGGTAGGTAAGGGAAACGTCGCAATGGGCACATTTTGCAACGTAGCCGCAATCGCGGCAAATAACCGTGGAGGAATACCCCCTGCGGTTCAAAAACAAGATGGCTTGATTTCCCTCCTCTAAGGTGGTTTGCAAGTGCTCTTTTAGGAGAGAGGAAAACAGCGTGTGGTTACCGCGGCGCATTTCCTTGCGCATATCGGCAATTTCCATTTTAGGAAGGGGGCGTTTATTGACGCGCTCTCGCATTTCGACAAGTTCATATTCCCCATTTTGGGCGGAAAGATAACTTTCTACGGCAGGCGTTGCGCTACCGAGCACCAACTTGCAGCCGTTGTAAGCGGCGCGGTGCAGGGCGATTTCTTTCGTAAAATAACGGGGGTTGGATTCGCTTTGGTAGCTGGTTTCGTGCTCTTCGTCTACGACGATAACGCCGAGGTTTTCTAGCGGGGCGAAAATAGCACTACGCGCACCGACGGCGATTACCGCCTTGCCCGTGCGAAGACGCCACCATTCGTCGAACCGTTCGCCCGCGGAAAGTCCGCTATGTAAAATGGCAACTCGCTCTCCAAACCGAGAGCGCAGGCGGGTTAATGTTTGGGGCGTTAGCGCAATTTCCGGCACGAGCATAATTGCCGTTTTTCCTTGGGATAAAGCCGCCTCGATTAAGCGGAGATACACCTCGGTTTTACCGCTGCCCGTAACGCCGAACAATAGCTGTACGCGTTTTTTACTTTCGTTAATTTTTTTAAGCGCCGCCTCTTGCGTGGGCTTTAGCGTAACGGGGGTTGCCGCTACGGATGCCTCGGAAAGGGGCACGCGGTTTTTTTGTATTTCCGTTACCGTAAAATAGCCCTTTTCGATCAGTCCGTTGACGGCGGATACGCCGTAACGCTTGCGCGCCTCGGAAAGCTTTTCCGTTTTTCCATCGGCAAAGAAAAGAAGAAGCTCCGCCCTTTTTTTAGAGCGCGTTTCCTCTGCGGCGAGCGCAGTTGCATCTAACCCTTCTTTTAACCGAACGAACTGTTCTACGCTTTCCTTTACCGTGCCGCGGCGCATTTCCCCCGGTAAAAACTGGCGAAGGGCGGTGGCTGCGGTAACGTGGTAACGGGTTTGCATAAAGCGCATAATGGAAAGCATTTCTCCCGTTATGGCAGGCAAAGCGTCTACCGTGCGGCAAATGCTTTTGAGTTTTTCCGAAGGGACGTCCGTCGTTTTAGCCGTGCCAACGACGTAGCCCTCGATTTGTTTTTTTCCAAACGGGACAACGACGCGACTGCCGACGGGGATATCCCCCTCGGCACGATAATCGAATATGCGGTCTACGTCTTGCGACTGAACGTCTACGATTACGCGGTATATCATATTGCGCCTTCCTTTCGTTTGGTAAAACCGTTAATAAGAAAAAATGTTCAACGGAAACCCGTTGAACACTATTCCGCTGAAATAATCAGTCTTTCACTGCGGATACTCTGCCGCTTAAAATTTCGTTAGCAGCAAGCGTAAGGGGTTTTTCCTTGCCGGGGAATTCGGTAAGGCCTTGGCTTTGCGCTTGGTCGATAATTTGACGAGCGCGTTTTGCGCATACCGTGCAAAGACCGTAGCGCGATCCGATTTTTTTGGTCAATTCGTCAACAGAGGGTTGATTAATCATTCTTGGTATCCTCCAATAAATTACAAATTAATGCGCGGCGGCGAGAGGTTTTTAACCGCTCGGCTGCGATAATGGTTTCTACGGCAATGGTTGCCTCTTCGATATCGTCGTTGATAACGACGTAATCGTAACGATGGGCTTTACCTAATTCAAACTTTGCCCGGCCGATTCTCTCTTCAATTACCTCTGCCGTTTCGGTATTTCTACCCTTTAAGCGATCTCTAAGGTCGGAAAGAGAGGGGGGAGCAATCATAATCAGTACGCTATCGGGCATTTTTTCTTTTACTGCAAACGCGCCGTTTACGTCAATTTCCAAAATAACGTCCTTACCCGAGGACATAGCCTTAGATAAGGGAGCTTTGGGTGTTCCGTAATAATTTTCAAAGTGGTTAGAATGCTCTAACAGCTCGCCCTTAGCCATGCGCGACAAAAAGTCTTCTCTCGTTACGAAATAGTAGCTTTCCCCTTCCACTTCTCCTGCGCGCGGTGCGCGGGTGGTCATGGAAACGCTGACCGTAATATTTTCGTTACGGCGGATGAGCTCGTCTACCACCGTGCCCTTTCCTACGCCAGACGGGCCGGAAAGAATTAAAAGTAATCCGTTTTCTTTCATATTATTCGATATTTTGAACCTGTTCTCTGATTTTTTCTATTTCGCATTTGAGTTCTAAGGCGTACGACGTGGTCTTAGAATCGTTAGACTTAGAACAAATGGTATTGGATTCTCGGTTGAATTCTTGAATTAAAAAGTCGAGCTTTTTGCCCACGCCATCGCCTTTAGCGATGGTGCGGAACTGCTGGATATGGGATTTTAAGCGCGTAATTTCTTCGTCGATATTACACTTATCGGCAAACACGGCAACCTCGGATAAGAGGCGGCTTTCATCTACCGCTACGCCGTTTAAGTATTCTGCCATGCGGGCGGAAAGCTTTTCGCGATGGGCGGCTAAAATTTCGGGGGCGCGGAGAGCGATTTTTTCCACCGTTTTTTCAATAACCGTTACGCGGGTAAGCATATCGTCTAAGAGCTTTTCCCCTTCTACCTTGCGCATTTCGTTTAAGCGGTCCAGCGCGGCGGAAACGGTTTGGAGTAACACGTCCTTTAACGTTTCGTCTACGCTATCCTCACTTTCGGCGGCAATTACGTCTGCAAAGCGCATGAGGGAAGTTGCGGTAAGATCGTTTTCCACGCCCGTAGCAGAGGAAATTTGATTTGCTGCGGCGTAGTACGCCTTGGCAAGCCCAAGGTCTACCGCTACCGTTTTTTCCTTTTCGCGCTTATCGCGGAAGGAGATGTACATATCCATATGACCGCGCGGATATTTTGCCTGAACGCACTTTCTAATTGCGTCGTCAAAGGGTAAAAAGACGCGGGGATATTTACAGTTTAAATCGAGATAGCGGTTGTTTACCGTTTTTACTTCTACGGTAAGTTCAACCTCTCCTTTATATTCGGCTTTGCCGTAACCGGTCATAGAATACATAAAATCACCTACTTTAACGATATTATACCATTTTTTTTGAAATATTTCAAGAATTTAACATACTTTTCAGCGTTTTTTCGTCGATTATTTTCACGCCGAGCTTGCGAGCTTTATCCAGCTTGCTACCGGCAGCCTCACCCGCAATAACGAGTGTGGT
>JAFOHH010000069.1 GCA_017421905.1 Clostridia bacterium | reverse complement strand
GGGATTATCAAGTCCCGAGAAAAATATCTCGTTGGAGAAGAAAAGCTTGCCCGCCTTTTAGAGGCGGACTCCCTTTCGGACGCCCTAAAAACCTTAAAGGAAATGGGCTACGGCGGAGAAGAAAACTTCGACGAGGATTACGAAAGCCTGCTTGCCGCAGAAGAGGAAAAAGCAATTGCCTTTTTAAGAGAAAATTATAATGGAGAGGCGGCGGCTTACCTTGCGGCAGGGGTGGACTTTCACAATGCGGAATGTGCCGTTCGGGCGGCGTTTTCAGGCGGCAACGCGCCGTATAAACGCGGCGGCTCGGTTTCGGGGGAAACGTTATTAGAGGCGGCAAAAAGCGCAAGCTATGCAGAAATTCCCTCTTATCTTGCTACGCCTATGCAGGCGGCGGCAACGCTGTTTCAAGAAGGCAACGCAAGCGGCGTATCGGTGGGCATGATTTTTCTTTCCGCCTACTACGCGCACCTTACTTCCGTTGCAAAAAGCAAGTGGCTAAAAAACGCCCTTTGCTATGAAATCGACGTAAAAAACATCGCTACGGTACTCCGTAGCCGCGATATGGCTCTTGCCGAGCCTATGCTCCTTTCGGGCGGAAAGCTTTGTAAAAAGCAGCTTGCCGTTCTCCTTTCCGACCGGGCGGAAGAGCAGGCCGATAAGCTTGGCGAATATAAAGAGCTTGCCCTTATGGGTATCGAGGGGATGAAAACCCGCTCTCTCGTAGCGTTTGAGCGCGCGGCAGATTCCTTTTCTATGAAAAAATTAAAAGAAAGGCGTTACGAAACGGAAGGAACGTTTCCTCTTCTCCTATACGCCTTTTATAAAAAGGCCGAGCTCGCCAACGTGCGCATCGTACTCGTGGGCAAGCGCGGCGGCGTACAAAACGAACAAATTAAAGCGAGGTTAAAAGAAGGCTATGCAGGGTAGTACGGCAATTATCGGCACGGGCGAAAGCGTGCTTGCCTTTCAAGCGGGCGGGGTAGACGCCTTTCCCGTAAAAAGTGCAGAAGAAGCAAAAAGCGTTCTTCGTAAGCTCGCGCGGACGTATAAGGTAATTTTAGTAACGGACGACCTTTGCGGCGGCTTGGAAACGGTTATCAGCCGCACGCTGGAAACGCCCTATCCCATCGTCGTGCCCATTCCCGCAGGGGGAGGGCAAAGCGAATACGCCCGTAAAAAGATGAAAGAAGCTATGGAACGCGCACTTGGCGTGGACATCCTGTTTGAAAGAGAGGAAAGATAAATGCAAGGTAGAATCGTAAAAGTTTCCGGTCCGCTGATTGTAGCAGAGGGCATGGCAGACGTAAAAATGTACGACGTTGCTTACGTTGGAGAGAAAAAGCTGATTGGCGAAGTAATCGAGCTGCGCGGCGACCGCGCCTCCATCCAAGTTTACGAAGAAACGTCCGGCCTCGGCGTAGGGGATAAGGTGGAATCGGCAGGGTACGCCCTTTCGGTAGAGCTTGCCCCCGGCCTTATCGAAGGCATTTTCGACGGCATTCAACGCCCCTTGGATAAAATCGTACAAAAGTACGGCGACCGCATTACGCGCGGTATGGAAATAACCAACGTAGACCACGAAAAAAAGTGGCACTTTATTCCCACCAAGGCGGTACAGACGGTGGTCGACAAGGGCACCTATTATGAACTGTCCGATCTCGGCGGCTATCTCTCCGGTTCCCACTTTGTTTCGGGTACCATCGCCGCTCTGCCGGGTGCCGATGCCACCGACGAACCGGAGATCCTGGTCTTTGCCGCCATCTCTTCCGAGTCGACGCTGATCTTCTTTGTCAATATCATGTCGACCTTCCTGCTGATGACCGGCATCGTC
>JAFOHH010000068.1 GCA_017421905.1 Clostridia bacterium | reverse complement strand
TTGGGATCATCCAATCGTCTAGTTTCTTTCGTTCCATAATATAGGCTTTATCTATCTCCACGCAGGAAGTTTCTTGGACAACCATTCTGTCATAGTATCCTATTTCCTTTAGAACCTGCACAAACTTTTCTTTCTGCGCTGGATTAACATAAAGGATATAAGGTCTTTGTAGGAGATCAATCTTATGAAATGCTTCTTTTAGTTCTTCAGATATTGTTTTCATAACCTTTAGTAACCTTTCACAACTTCAAATTGTAAATCCCTTGCAATCTTTCTGTAATAATGCATAGCCGATATTCTCCTAAGAAGAAACGATACGTTTAGTATATCAAAAATGGGAAAACGTGTCAACTTATCGAAAAGCATTGTTTTTGCCTACATCTATAAAAGTTTATTATAGGGGGCTTTGCTTGCAATTATAAAAGGACTCTTCCCCTAGGGAGAAAAGTCCTGACAATACGAATTAAAAGGCTATGGAATGCTCGCTATACATCTTCCTCGAAATTGCGATCGGGATAGGAGGAAGATTGCGCGCGGAAAAAGGGCGGACAGGTTGGCTGAGGCGAGCAGTTTGCAAGGGGCGGGCAATCTTGCTGAGGCGGGCAGGTTGGCTGGGGCGGGCAGGTTGGCTGGGGCGGGCAGGACGCTTGCGGTGGAGAAACGCAACGATTAGAGATTGGCGGATGATTCCCTTGCGGCGCGCCTTCATAAGGGGAGCGAGGGGGCGGAAAGGGGCGTTTTTTATCGGGCCTGGCTTTCCCCTCCTCTTCGAAAGGGGTTATGCGCACCAAAATGACGTCCTCCCCGATCTTTTCGATGCCGGAAAGCGGAATAAAGAGATCTTCTCTGGAAAAAAAGCCCTTGCCCGGCAACACCACCCCGAGGACGCAACCCGTTTTAAAGTTAAAGGTTAAATCGCAAACCTTACCGAGACACGCGCCCGTTTGCGTGCTGACAACCTGTTTTTCGCGTAGTTGTTGAAAAGTAACTTCCATACCCTTTCCCCTAAAATTGATTTTGCCGCAGCAAGCGGCCGCTAAACGCAATTCGCCCTTGCGGCGAAACAACTTGGCGGCGGTTTTTCGTTGCAGCGAAACGGGTTGGCGGCGATTTCCTTCGCCCTTGCGGCGGAAGAGTGAAAGGCTATGCATTGCCCGTTTGTTAGCGAAAGTCCTTGGGCTTTTAATCCATTGCGCTGCGGACGGAGCGGAGCGCACTTTTTTCCAGACGGGAAACCTGCGCTTGGGAAATGCCGATTTCCTCGGAAATTTCCGTTTGCGTTTTCCCCTCGTAATACCGCAAAAAAAGAATGTGCTTTTCCCGCTCGCCAAGGAGAGAAACCGCCTCGGTTAGCGCAACCTTTTCCGTCCAGTTTTCCTCGGTGTTGCGCTCGTCGCCGATTTGATCCATTAAAAGAAGGTTATCGCCCGATTTCCCCGGAACGGGATCGTAGAGGGAAAGGGGGTCGGAAATGGCGTCGAGCGCGTAGAGAACGTCGGCGGCGGCAACCTCCATACGCTCGGCAATTTGCTCGATACAGGGCTCTTTTACCCCTTCCGCCTCCATTTCCTCGCGCGTTTTCAGCACTTGGTAGGCGGTATCGCGAATGCTGCGTGCCACGCGGAGAGAATTTCCGTCGCGCAGGTGGCGTTTGATTTCTCCGATGATCATGGGGACGGCGTAGGTGGAAAACTTAACCGAATAGCGCAAATCGAAATTATCGATGGCTTTAATAAGCCCCACGCAACCTGCTTGAAAAATATCGTCCGCACAGCCCTTTTTGCCCCAAAAGCGTTTGACGATGGAAAGGACGAGGCGCATGTTGCCGATAATAAACTTTTCCCGTGCGAGGAGGTCGCCTTCCTTAATTTGAAGCATGAGCGCGGACATTTCTTCTTCGGTAAGCTTGGGAAGAGAAGCGGTGTTAACACCGCAAATTTCTACCTTAAACGACATAAAAAAACCTGCAAACAGTACATATCGAAACGAAACTATGTAAAAGCAGGTTTTAAGGCGGCGATATAGAAATATGAAATATCCAAAATGCCGAGGGCGCGAAAAAACGCCCTTACGGTATACTATGCGGCTTTTGGAAAAAAATATACGTTTTTTGAAAATTTAGATAAAAAAGAAGGTATGCGGCGAGGGGGTTATTCGGCAGCTACGCCATTTTGGAAAATTCCTTTTTTAGGCGTAAAATAATCTTCTTTTCTAGGCGGGATATGTAAGATTGCGAAATGCCAAGCTCGTCTGCAACCTCCTTTTGCGTTTTTTCTTCGCCCGTGGCAAGGCCAAAGCGCAGTTCCATAATTTTGCGCTCCCGCTCCGTTAAGCGAGAGAGGGCAATTTTGAGCAGATCGCGTTCTACACCGCTTTCAATATCCTTATATACTACGTCGCCATCCGTACCCAAAACGTCGGAAAGGAGTAATTCGTTGCCGTCGTAATCGACGTTTAAAGGCTCGTCGAAAGAAACGTCGCCCTTTTGCTTAACCACGCGGCGCAG
>JAFOHH010000067.1 GCA_017421905.1 Clostridia bacterium | reverse complement strand
CCCTCTGCCATTCGTGCCCTTTGGAGCACTTCCACCAAACTTTTTTATTGCTACCTAAAGTTAGCGTGGCAGGGTCGTAGCCTAAGGGGGTGTTCTTTTCCCAATTCCATTCTGCCATTAAAGCGGCGTTGTCGCTTACGTATTGCTTTTGGTCTGCCATAGGGGCGTGCCTCACTCTTCCGCCAAAACGGCGGTTATTTTTATAAATTATAGCATAGGGATTGTAAAAATTCAACCCAAAATAAAAATTTGCCGAGAAAAAGAAAACCCCCAAGCCGAGGGCTTGGGGGGATGGTACGGATGACAGGACTTGAACCTGCACGCGTAAGCACTAGATCCTAAGTCTAGCGTGTCTGCCAGTTTCACCACATCCGCATTTACTGCCCTAAAAGTATAGCTTTTTACAAGAAAAATGTCAATGCTTTAAAGGGCGTTTTTGCAAATTTTAGTAAAGTGCCGCGCGTTTAAGGGCGAAAAAACAGGTTTTTAGGGGATGAAATCTACTTGCGTTACGGTTAGCGTATCGCCGGCGACGGTAAAATGCACGTCGAACGCGGCAAAGCGCATGCTATAAGTGCGCGTATCTCCCTCCTGGTAGGAGGGGCGGGGGTCTTCGGCAAGGCAGGAGATGAGCCCTTCTCGCTTTTGGGCAGGGATTTTTTGCAATAGCTCGGGCGGGAAAACCACGGCTAGGCGGTGGGTTAAGCCCTGCTCGGCATAACCTGCGCTTGCCTCGGGATGGCAATCGGTAAACGGCAGGTAGGGTTTGATATCGAAAATGGGCGTTCCGTCTAATAAATCCGCGCCCGAAACGACGAGAACGAGCCCTTCTCTTTCCGTTTTTTCCACGCCGACGAGGCGCACGGAGGAAAGCCCTATGGGGTTGGGGCGGAAGGGCGAACGGCTGGCGAACACCCCTATTTTACGGTTTCCGCCAAGGCGGGGCGGACGGACGGTGGGAGACCACTCCGCTTTATGCGCTTTGGAAAAATCGAACAGTAGCCACAAATGGGAAAAGCCCTCGATTTCTCGCAGGGCGTCCGGGTTGCGATATTTAGGCAGGAATACGATGCGAGCGGTGAGCTGTTGCACCCTTCCGCTTTGGCGCGGAATGCCGAATTTTTCCTTAAAATCGCTTTCGATATAGGCAATGGGGTGCATTTCTACGCCCTTCATAAACCTTCTCCTTAAAATTCTACTACTAATCCGTCGTAGGAAACGAGGAAACCGTCCTTTGCGGCGATTTTTACCATTTCTTCGTACGGGAGGTAATCGTTATGGGTAAAGTGGTTGATATAAAAAACCGTGTTTTGCGTAGCAATGCCGCGGCGGAGCAGCTCGGATTTTAAATGCACGCAATGCACGTAGCCCATATGGCTGTAATGGTGGTCGAACCCAACGCCGAACAGGGTGCAATCTAGCTCGGCAAAGTCGATTTTTACACCCGAATTTTGCAGGAAATCGAGCGTTTCTTCTAAGGGGAGGGCGGTATCGTTGCAATGCAGTAGCGTTTTATTTTCGCGCGTGTCGGTAATTAAATAGAAATACGCGCCGCCCTTCATATGCTCGGCAGGGAGGGCAGTAATAACGTACGGGCCGACGGTTGCGCTTTCGTACGGAGCAGGCGTTTGGAATTGCAGCTTTTCTACCGTGGTTTTTCTCCCGCCAAGGTAAACGAGGCCTTGCAATAAGACGTCCTTGGTTTTTTCGGAGCAGACGATATCCAGCTCCTCGCGAAGGAGGTTTCTGCCATGGCCTACCCCGTCGCGATTGACAAATTCTTGCGGATAGAGGTGGTCGCAATGGGGGTGGGTAATTGCCATATATTTTATTTTGCCAAACGCCAAATTGTTTTCTATGGCGTGCATGTTGGAATCGGAGGAGAAATCGACGAGGAAATCGTCGTTAATCATAGAGCCGCTACGGGTGCGGACGTCCTTTTCGGTATAGCCCTTTTCCCCCGCTCTTGCGGCGGCGCAAACGGGGCAACCGCAAAAAACGGCAGGGATTCCTTCTGCGGCGGCAGTTCCTAAAAAGCGGTATTTCATATGCTTATTCCTCCACTTCGATCAGTTGCCCGTTGCGGGAAACGGAAAGGCCGAAGCCTTTGGCAAATTCGCAGTACTCGGCGTAAGCTTTATGGCCGTAGTCGTGCGAAATATGGTTGATATAGGTGTGCGTTTTATCGGTAATCGTTCCGGCGGCTTTTAAGCGGTTTACGATGGCTGCGGCATCGTCTACGCCAAGATGCCATTCGTAGGGGTAATGGGTGTCGCCAAGAGCGCAATCTAACGCAATGAGGGATAAAGCCTTGCCCTCTTTTCCCATTTGCTCTAAAAAGGCAAAGGTTTCTTCGGGGAACATGCCCGTATCGTTGCCGCAAAGATAGCGCGCATTGCCCTTTTCCACCAGCCATAAAAGGGCTTGCTCCGTTTTCATATGGTGGGCGGCAAGGGGGGTAAAGCGGTAACCGTTCCATTCGATTGCCTCAAATAGCTTTACGGGCTGAAAAGCAACCTTTCCGTTATGCTCGCCCGAAAGGTTGGCGTAAAAATCGTAACGTTCTTGCGCTTTTTCGTTGCAATATACGGTAAGAACGGGGTATTTTAGGTTGTGAGCGTAAGGCTCGCAGCGAAGGGCGAGGTCTTGGGGATAAAAATGATCCTCATGCGTGTGGGTAAGGAGCACGACGCCAAGCTTGGAAAGATCTAAATTGTTTTTTAAAGCGGCGTAATACGTATCGGCATTAAAGTCGATTAGCACCTCGTCGTCGATCATGGCATGCGTGCGCAAACGGATGCTGTTTAAGGCGTTTTCCTCCCCTGCCGCAATGCCGCGGCGAAGCTCCTCGCACACGGGACAATTACAAAAAATAGCAGGAACGCTTTCGCAAGAGCCCGTCCCTAAAAACCGAATTTTCATATTTGAAATCTCCTTTATAAGCTTTAATACGAGTTTGTTATATTATATCCCACGGAGGCTACGTTGTCAATAGAAAGGTAAAAAAAACCGTTCTCATTATTGAGAACGGTTTTAGTGCGTTATTTGGGAAAAATAAGTATTTTCCCCTAAAAATAATTATAAATTGCGCATAACGAGATTGGTTAAAGCGTCCTCGGTTAAAAGGCCGACCGAAATCTCTTTAACTTCGCCGTTTTTAACGACTGCAACGGTGGGAATTGCCGCAATGCCAAAGCGCACGGCCAAATTTTCGTTTTCGTCGATATTCACTTTAACGAAACGGGCTTTATCCGATAGCTGCTGGGCAACGGCGGCAAAGGGTGCTGCCATCATTCGGCAGGGAGCGCACCAGGGCGCCCAAAAATCGATAACCGTTACGCCGCTTGCGGCTTGTTCGTTATATTCTTTTTCCGTCCATTCTAACATAATCGTTCTCCTTTGGAAGGTAGGCTAATTTTGTGCCTCTTCCGCTTTTTTTAGTATTTCCGCAACGGCAGGGCGGTATTCTCTTTTTTTCGCCACGGCGCGCTCGAATACGCGTAAAACGACGTAGCCGAGAAACAGTCCGCCAAAAAAGGCGCAAATGGTGACAAGTTCGCCGAAAAATACGCCGATTGCCATACCGACGAGGGCAAAGGCAAGGGGCATAAGGTAGCACAGTAGCGAGGCTTTAACGGCAAGGGGCTTTTCCGCTTTTACGCGGACGGTATCCCCCACCGCCGCACCTTTCGTATTTTCGGCAAGAACGTTTACCGCATCCTGCCCCGGTAAAAAGGTGCAGGCTTTACAGGCGTTGCATTTTTTGCTTTTATTTATTTTTACTACGGCACTTGCTCCCGAGAGGGAAACTACCGTTCCGATATCGTCCATTATAAATTGACAAGCGCATCGGTAAGCGCGGAAATTTGTACGGAAACGGAAGAACCGTCTGCCATGTTTCTTACCGCTACTTCGCCCGAATCGAGTTCGTTATCGCCAACGGCAACTACGTACTGCGCGCCGATTTTATCGGCATACTTAAACTGCGCTTTAAAGCTGCGCGACATATGGTCGGTTTCTGCCGATACACCCTTTGCTCTTAAGACGTTAGCCGTGCTGAAGGCAAACGCTTTGGCACGTTCGCCCATCGGGGCAAAATACACCTTTACGGGAGCGGGAGCGGGAATTTCGATGCCCAAGCTTTCCATAACGCCGAGCAAACGCTCTAAGCCCATGCCAAAGCCTACGCAGGGCGTTTGCGGACCGCCGATGCCGGAAACGAGCCCATCGTATCTGCCGCCGCCGCAAACCGTGCCTTGCGCACCGCCTGCGGTGGAAACGAATTCAAATACCGTTTTGGTGTAATAATCGAGGCCGCGCACGATGGTGGGGTCTACGATATATTCTACCCCTGCGCCGCTAAGAAGGCTTTGCAGGCTGGTGAAATGCTCGTTACAATCGTCGCAAAGGTAGTCTAAAATAGAGGGAGCGTTTGCTACGATTTTTTTACAGCCCTCTTCCTTACAGTCGATAATGCGGAGGGGGTTCTTTTCAAAACGCTCGCGGCAGGTGGGGCACATTTCGCCAAGGTGGGGGCGGAGATATTCCTTAAGCGCCTCGTTATACTTGGGGCGGCATTCCTTACAGCCGATGGAGTTTATTTTGAGAAGAAGCGCGTTTACGCCCACCTTGTTAAGCAGCGTTTTGGCAAGCAGAATAACCTCTGCATCGGTAACGTAGGAGGCCGAGCCGTAAAATTCTACGCCAAACTGATGATGCTCGCGCAGGCGGCCTGCTTGGGGGCGTTCGTAACGGAATACGGGGGTAATATAGTACATTTTTAAGGGCATTGCCTTACCCGAAAGTCCGTTTTCGATAAAGCTGCGCGCTACACCTGCCGTACCTTCCGGCTTTAAGGTCATAGAGCGGTTGCCTTTATCGATAAAGGTGTACATTTCTTTGGTAACGACGTCCGTCGTATCGCCTACGCCGCGGGCAAACAGCTCGGTTGCCTCAAAGGTGGGGGTGCGGATTTCGCTTGCGTTAAACAGCGCGGCGGTTTCGCGCGCCGCTTTTTCTACGTAGTGCCATTTATAGGAGTCTTCGGGCAATACGTCTTTCGTGCCCTTGGGAACGTTAATCATAGTTTTTCCTCTTTTCGGTATTGAATTTTATAGTTTGTACGCGCCTTGCGGCGAATGCTTTTTTGTGTAGGGCTACCGTTTTGGCTCGCCCAAAAAATCTTCGGTTTGCCCGATAGAAAAGTTCGGCTTGCCCGATTATAAAATATACTCGGTGAGATTTTTGCCTGCAACCGCGCGCTTTAAGTGGGCGCAAACGTAATTTTGATCTACGGTTACGCTATACCCTGCCGCTCCGTCTGCCGCAAAGGAAATTTCTTCGAGCAGCTCTTCCATAACGGTATGCAAGCGGCGTGCGCCGATATCCTCTTTGGTTAAATTGAGTTCTTCGGAAACGGCGGCAATTTCCGCAATGGCGTCTTCGGTAAAGCGGAGGTCGATGCCGTCTACCGAAAGGAGCTTTGCATACTGCAACGTGATGGCGTTGCGAGGCGTGGTGAGAATTTTAACGAAATCGTCCTTGGTTAAGGAATGCAATTCCACCAAAATGGGGAAACGGCCTTGCAGCTCGGGAATGAGGTCTTCTACCTTGGCAACGTGGAACGCGCCCGCCGCGATAAACAGGATAAAATCGGTTTTTACAGGACCGTACTTGGTCATAACGGTACTACCTTCGACAATGGGCAAAATATCGCGCTGGACGCCTTCTCTCGATACGTCTGCGCCGCCGTGGCTGTTTTTTGCCGCAATTTTATCGATTTCATCGATAAAGATGATACCGTCTTGCTCGGCACGCTTTAAGGCTTTTGCGTTTACCGCATCCGAATCGATCATTTTTTCCGATTCTTCGGCGACGATGAGGGTGATTGCCTCCTTTACCGTTACCTTGCGTTTTTTGCGCTTTTTGGGAAGGAAATCGCCAAAGATGGTGCCGACGTTAATTTCCGTACCCATACCGGGGATAACCTCCATATTTTTGGGCATATCGGGCACGTCGATTTCCACCGTCATTTTGTTGTAAGTGCCCTTTCTGAGGTCGGAAAGCAGCTCCGCCTTAAAAAGATCGTCGGGTGTTTCGCCCTTTTCCGATTTTTTAGCATCGTATAACAGCTTTACGAGGCGATCTTCCGCAATAGCGGTTGCGCGGGCGGAAACCTCGGCGTAGCTTTCCTCCTTTTCTAGGCGCACGGCGCATTCTACGAGGTCGCGAATCATAGAATCGACGTCTCTGCCAACGTAGCCTACTTCGGTAAACTTGGTGGCCTCCACCTTTACAAAAGGAGCTTTAACAAGGCGGGCAAGGCGGCGTGCAATTTCCGTTTTACCAACGCCCGTAGGTCCTTTTAAGATGATATTTTTGGGGGTAATTTCGTCGCGCTCCTCATCGCTGAGCATACTTCTTCTGTAACGGTTGCGAAGGGCGATGGCAACGGCTTTTTTGGCTTCGTCCTGGCCGATAATGTACTTATCGAGCTCGGAAACGATTTGTTTGGGACTTAAATTCATAGCGCTCCTCCTTATACCGTTTCGCAAACGATGTTACCGTTTGTGAAAATGCAAATTTCGCTGGCGATTTGAATGGATTTTCGCGCAATTTCTTCTGCGGAAAGGTCGGTGTTTTGTACGAGTGCGCGTGCGGCTGCCAAAGCGTAATTGCCGCCGCTGCCGATGGCGCAAACCCCTTCGTCGGGATCGATCACGTCGCCGCTACCCGATAAAATAAGCAGGGTATCTTGATCGGCAACGATCATCATGGCTTCTAGCTTTCTGCCAAGCTTATCCAGCCGCCAAAGCTGCTCTAATTCTACCGCGCTGCGCATGAGGTTGCCGCTGTATTTGTTGAGCATTTCTTCAAAGCGTTCGCAAAGGGTAAAGGCATCGGCAACCGAGCCGGCAAAGCCGAGAACGACCTTTCCCCCGTAGATGCGACGTACCTTTTTGGCGTTGGATTTCATAACCACCGATTGCGAAAGGGTAACTTGCCCGTCGCCCGCGATGGCGGTTACGCCGTTTTTCTTTACGGCGACGATGGTAGTGCCTTTGATATTATCACTCATAGAGATTCTCCTTAATTTGGTTTATGATGGAAAGCGAGCGGTCTTTCATGGCCGCTTTTTTGGCTTTTTTGTTGTGTTCAAAGCCCGTAATCGGCTTGAGTACGCCGTAGTTGGCGTTCATGGGCTGAAAATCGGCATTAGGGGTTACCACGTACGAGGCGAGCGCACCCAGCACCGTTTCCCTTGGGAAATGGAAGGGTTCTAACCCCTTTAAGCGGCGAAGAATTTGCACGCCGCAGAGCATTCCGCTTGCCGCCGACTCTACGTAGCCCTCTACACCCGTAATTTGCCCTGCTAGAAAAACGCTTGGGGCGGAACGGAAGGACTGATCGTAATTTAAGCAAGTGGGGCTGTTTAAAAAGATGTTTTTATGCATAACGCCGTAGCGTAAAAATTCGGCGTTTTTGAGGGCGGGAATGAGAGAAAATACCCGTTTTTGCTCCGGGAAAAGCAAATTGGTTTGAAAGCCGACGAGGTTGTACATGGTCTTTTCCTCGTTTTCGGGGCGCAGCTGCAAGCAGGCATAAAGCTTTCTGCCCGCTTGTGCCGAAAGCCCTACGGGCTTGAGCGGACCGTAGCGAAGAGTGTCGTAGCCGCGCTTTGCCATAACTTCGACGGGCATACAGCCTTCGAACACGCGGTCGTTTTCAAAATCCTTGCGCTCTACCGTTTGCGCCGAAATAAGGGCGGCGTAAAAGGCGTCGTAATCCTCTTTATCTAAGGGGCAGTTGAGATAATCGCCCGTGCCGTCGCCATAACGGTCGCCGTAAAAGGAAAGGCTTTCATCTACGCTTTCTTTGGTGACGATGGGAGCGGAGGCGTCGAAAAAATACAGGGGCGTACCCGTTAATTTGCCGAGATATTCGGTAAGAGCATCCGAGGTGAGAGGCCCTGTGCATACCGCGTTAATTTCCCCTGCAAAGGGAGGAAGGGATAGGTCGGTAACCTCTTCGTAATGCACGGTTACGTTGGGCATATTTTTTAGCGTTTGGGTGATATACGCCGAAAAGCGGTCGCGATCGACGGTGAGCGCCGCACCTGCCGCCACACGGCTATTTTCCGCCGCTTGCATGGTAAGGCTGCCAAGAGCGCGCATTTCTTCCTTTAAAAGGCCGCAAGCGTTTGCCGATGCGTCGTCGCTTTTAAGCGAGTTACTGCAAACGAGCTCGCCAAAATTTTCACTTTTATGGGCGGGAGAATAGCGTACGGGCTTTTGCTCGTATAAATGTACCTCTACGCCGTGCGTAGCAAGGAGAAAGGCACATTCGCTACCGGCAAGGCCGCCGCCGATTACGTTGACTTTTTTCATGGTTTTCCAAATAAAATAAATTCGTTAAAAGTAAATTTGATGAAACGTGCACAAGGCGCGGTTAGAATTTAAGCGGTTAGGATTTAATAGGTTCGGGTTGCTCGTAATCGCAACGCTTATCCACGCAAACGACCTTGCCGTTGCGTTCTACCAAAAATTTGCCGCATTTGGGGCATTTGCCGCCCGTGGGGTAATCCCAGCTCATAAAGGAGCAATCGGGATAGCGCGTACAACCGAAGAAGGGCTTGCCGCCGCGCGACGTCATTTTTTTGGTGGGCGCGCCGCAGGTGGGGCAAGTGCCGGAAAGCTCGGATACGTTTTTGGTTGCGCCGCAAGAGGAGCAGGCGTAATATTTGCCGAATTTACCCGATTTTACAAACATATCGCCGCCGCATTTTTCGCATTTTTCTTCGGCAACGTCTTCGCCGTACGGCTTGATATTTCTACATTCGGGATAGTTGGGGCAAGCGAGGAATTTGCCGAATTTTCCCTCCTTAATTACCATGTGCGCACCGCATTTTTCGCAGATGATGGGCGAAACGTTTTCGTCGGTGGACTTGATGTTTTTGCAGGCGGGATAGTTAGAGCAAGCCAGATATTCGCCAAATCTGCCGTGACGGCGAATCATGGGGCTACCGCACTTTTCGCAGAGGGTATCGGTAATTTCGTCGCCATCCGACTGCGCTTTAATGAGATTTTCGGCAAAGCCGGGATAAAATTCTCCGATAATTTTGCGCCAATCCTTATCGCCGCCTTCAATTTCGTCCAGCATTTCTTCCATGCTGGCGGTAAAGGTTACGTCCATAATGTCCTTAAAATATTTGCAAAGGACGTCGGTAATGGAAAAGGCTACTTCGGTGGGAACCATAAATTTGCCTTCCTTTTTTACGTACGCACGCTTGGTAAGCACGGCGATAACCGTTGCGTAGGTGGAGGGACGGCCGATGCCGCGGTCTTCCATTGCCTTTACCAAGGTTGCATCGGTAAAACGAACGGGAGGCTTGGTGAATTTTTGTTCCTTTTTGAGGTCGAGAAGGCAAACGGTATCCCCTTCTTTTAAGTCGGGGAGGAGCTTTTCTTCATCCTTTTCTTCTTCTTTTTCCTCTTTTACTTCTTGATAAACGGCGGTAAAGCCGGGGAATAGCATACTTCTGCCGGAGGCTTTGAAATCGTAGCCTTCCGAATCGAGCTCGATTGCCATAGAATTATATTTTGCTTCTGCCATTTGCGAGGCGAGGAAACGCTCGTAAATCAGCTTGTATAAGCGGTAGTGGTTGCGATCTAACAAATCCTTAACGCTTTCGGGCGTGCGGGAAAGATCGATGGGGCGGATTGCCTCGTGCGCGTCTTGCGCGTCCTTTTTCGTGCGGAATACGTTGGGCTTTGCAGGAACGTAATCCTTGCCGTAACGCGCTTCGATATAGGAGGCGGCTGCGGCTTGCGCTTCTTTTGATACGCGGACGGAGTCGGTACGGATATAGGTTACGAAGGCGATATGACCTTCCTTTTCCGTATCGATACCTTCGTAGAGGTGTTGAGCGAGCGTCATAACCTGCGGAGCGGTAATGCCAAGCTTGGTAGAACCATCCTGTTGCAGGGTAGAAGTGGTAAAGGGAGCGGGAGCGTGCGTTTTGGTAACCGCCTTTTTTACGCCCGTAACGGTGAAGGTTTTAGAAAGACCTGCCTCGATAGCGGCGGCTTCTTCTCCGCTTTGTACCTTGGCCTTTTTGCCTGCTTTGCCGACGAAGGACGCCTTAAAGGGGGCGGTGGCTTTGCTTTCTTCTTGCAAGGATGCCGTTAAATTCCAGTATTCCTCGGGCTTAAAGGCGAGAATTTCCCGCTCTCTATCGCAAACGAGGCGGAGCGCAACCGATTGCACGCGGCCTGCGGAAAGTCCGTCCTTAATGCGCTTGCAAAGGAAGGGCGAAAGTTTGTAGCCTACAAGACGGTCTAACACGCGGCGGGCTTGCTGCGCATCGACCAGACTTTGATTGATTTCGCGCGGGTGCTTTAACGCTTCGGTTACCGCGCGCTCGGAAATTTCGTTAAACTCGATGCGGTGCGGTTGCTTATCGTCCAAGCCAAGAACCTGCTCTAAGTGCCAAGAAATGGCTTCTCCTTCGCGGTCCGGGTCGGTTGCAAGGTATACTTTGCCTGCCTTTGCCGCTTTTTCCGCCAAGCGGTTAATGGTGGATTTTTTATCCGGACTTATGACGTACTTCGGCTCGAAATTGTTGGCGATATCTACGCCGATTTGACGCTCGGGCAGGTCGCGTACGTGGCCGCCGGAGGCGTCTACACGGTATTTGCCCTTTAAGTACTTTTCAATGGTTTTTGCTTTGGAGGGTGATTCCACGATAATGAGGTCCATAATTTCTCCTTATTTTACGGCACGGTAACCATCCGCGCCCGTTTTTACGATGAGCCCTGCTATTTCCAAAGAAGATAGGGAGGGCAGGATGAGGAAGGCGGGGATTCCCGTAACTTCCGCTAGGTCGTCTATCGTCCGCTCTTCTTCCCGCAGGGCGGCAAAGAGAGCCGATTCTTCGTTAGTTAAAGGGGGGAGGGGTTTTTCCTCTACGGTGATACCGTAGGAGGATAAAACGTCTTCTACCCCGTCGCAAAGGTATGCGCCTTGCTTGATTAGTGTGTTGCAGCCCTTGCCTGCCGCATCGCCCGCCTTATAGGGAAAAGCGAATACGTCCCTCCCGTATAGGTTGGCGTAGGAGGCGGTGTAGAGAGCGCCGCTTTTTTCCTTGGCGGAAACGACGAGCACGCCTTGCGAAAGCCCCGCTATAATGCGGTTGCGAATGGGAAAGAGCGATTTATAAGCGGGAACGGAGGGAGGATATTCGGTAATAACCAGTCCGTTTTGCGCCGCCGCCTGCAAAAGCCCTCGGTTGCTTTCCGGATACACGGTGTCAAAGCCGTAGGCAAGCACGCAAATGGCGTTTTTCTTTTTAAGCGCGCCTGTGAGCGCTGCGGTGTCGCCCCCTTCCGCAATGCCCGTTACAACGGTCATATAATCGGCTATCGTTTCAGCAAAGCTTTCGGTAAGGCGCAGCTCGGCTTGTGGTGTTTTGCGACTGCCGACGATGGCAAACTTTTCTTTTTTAAGTAGCTCTAAATTTCCCTTGGTGTAAAGGACGAAGGGCGGAGCATCGGTGTTTTCCAGCTCCTCGGGGTAATACTTATTGCCGCGTGTTACGGGCATAATGCCCTTTTTTTGCAGGGCGGAAAGAACTGCTTCCTCTCCCTGCTCGTTTGCCGAACGTAATAGCGTTTGCGCCTCTTTACCCATTGCTTTTTCCAGCAAGGAGGCATAGCTTGGCAAGCGGTCGTACAAGGTTTCGGGATTGCCGATTTCTTGCAAAATTGCCGCTTTATATTTGTAATCGAGCTTGGGGAAACTATCTAAAAATATGATTGCCCGTTGGGCTTTTTTGGAATAATTCATATTCGTTTTCCCCCTTTGGGCGTGCGCCCGAATTTTTGGTTTGGGTTGAAGGCGGCAACCCGCCGACTAAATGATAGGCTTACACGAAATTAGCGTGCGGACTGATCGAAAGTGCGGTAGCCGATGGCTTCGAGCAAGTGAATGCGAGAAATATCTTCTTCCCCCGCAAGGTCGGCTATCGTGCGCGCCACCTTTAAAATGCGACTGCGTGCGCGTGCGGAAAGGTTGAGCGTTTTAAAGGCATTTTGCATAACCGCTTCACATTCCGGAGAAAGGACGCAGTATTTTTTAATTTGCTTTTCTCCCATTTCGGAGTTGGTAAAAATACCGTCCTTTTGCAGGCGGTTGCGCTGAATGGCGCGGCAAGCGTCTACACGCTGTTTAATGGAGGCGGAGGGCTCTCCGTCTGCTTTTTCGGTAAGCTCCTCGTATTTTACACTATCGACGACGAGTTGAAGGTCGATACGATCGAGAAGAGGGCCGGAAATTTTGGCGCGATAGCGCTGAATTTGGTTTGCCGTGCAAACGCACTCCTGCTGGCGGCTACCGTAGTTCCCACAGGGGCAAGGGTTCATGCTGGCTACGAGCATAAAATTAGCGGGATAGGTTACCGTGCTTGCGGCGCGCGCCACGGTGATAACACGGTCTTCCAGCGGTTGGCGAAGCGCCTCGAGAGCGCCTCTTTGATATTCGGGCAGCTCGTCTAAAAATAAAACGCCGCCGTGCGCAAGGGAAATTTCCCCCGGCTTACTGTTGGTTGTGCCACCCGTTAGCGATACGGTAGTTGCCGTATGGTGCGGAGTGCGGAAGGGACGGCAACGGGTGATGCCCTCCTCTGCATCTAACTGCCCTGCTACCGAGTGGATTTTGGTTACTTCGAGCGCCTCGTCAAAGGGCATATCGGGCATGATGGTGGGAATGCACTTGGCAAGCATGGTTTTGCCTGCGCCCGGTGGGCCGACCATTAAAATATTGTGTCCGCCCGAAACGGCTACTTCGATAGCGCGCTTGGCGGCGAGTTGACCCTTTACGTACTTAAAATCGGCAGCGTAGGGATTTACCGTGTCGCCCGTAACGTATTCTTGGTGAGCAACGGGAGCAAGCTCTCGCTCTCCGCAAAGGAAGGTTACTACTTCGCCCAAATTTTCAGCTGCATACACCTCTACGCCGGGGAGGTAAGACGCCTCCTTTTTATTGACGGCAGGAACGACAAATCGGGTATACCCTGCCTTTCTTGCCGAAATTAAGAGGGGCAAAATGCCGCGCACCGAGCGGAGAGTACCGTCTAAGGCAAGCTCGCCAAGGAAAATAACGTCCTCGTGGGTGCGAGTTTTAATTTCTCCATCTGCCTTTAAAATACAAACGGCAATGGCAAGATCTAAGCCCGAGCCCTCCTTTTTTAAATCGGCAGGGGCAAGGTTTACGGTAATTTTGTTGGCAGGAAACAAATATCCTGCGTTTTTTACGGCAGAACGGACACGTTCGCGCGATTCTTTGACGGAGGCATCGGGAAGGCCAACGACGTCGTATGCGGGCAGGCCTTTGGAAATATCCGTTTCTACCTCGATTTTCTTTCCTTCCAGCCCGACGAGGGTGAAGGATAATACTTTGGCAAGCATACCGTTTCTCCTATTACAGCGGAATCATAAAGGGATAGGTGCGAAGGGTGGACCAACCGAATAAAACGGCTGCAGCCGCTTCGGATACGGGGATTCCTGCAAAGGCAGGATAGAACATAAGAAAGTTTACCGCACAAATACCCAGCATAATAAAGGTGATGAGATTGCCAACGGTGGTTTTTTTAACGGGCTTGCGGTAGGTTTGCATAATACCGATAAGGTAGGTTGCGAGGAATCCGCAATAAAATACGCTGGGAGAAAGGAAGGTGTAATTGTACATGGGACGGGTTACGAACGCCCACGGCAGGTACATTCCTAAAAAGGCAATTAAGAGGAAATAGTAGGGCTTTTCTACCGTGCCGGTAAAGGTTACGTCCGACTGCTTGGGGTTTTTAGCAAGCTTGGTGCAAAGAATTTGTACCCCCAAAAAGAGCATGGAAACAAAGGACGCAAGATAAACGAGCATAGAGCCCATACAATGCATGCGGTTATATACGCCGTCGTTATAACTATCCCCTTTATAAAAGCAGGTGGAATGCTCGTTTACCAGCCAACCCCACCAAGCGGAGGAGTTGTAATCGCCTTTCATATTGCCCGTGTGGAAATTGAGCACGTATTTTTGGTTTTCCCAAAACGCTTCCCAAATGCTTTCCGTTTTAAACAGGGCGCGGTAGGAATCGCCCACCACGGCAAACGAACCGAAGTATACGAGGCCAAAGGCAAGCACGATAAAGGCAAGCCCTGCTACGCAGCACGCAATAGCAAGCTTTATAAGGAGGCTTGCAACGCTTAGGGCTTCCTCCCCTTCAGCGCAGGCTTTGTTTTGTTTTACGAAGGTAACGATTTCCTTTACGAGGAATAAGCAGAACAAAATAAATAGTCCTACGCCCGTAACGATACCCGACCACTTAATGGATGCGGCGCAACCAAAGCATAAGCCGGAAAATAGGAGGGGCACGCAGGAAAGAAGGCGTTTATTATCGTCGATGCCATTTTTTAAGAAGGTGAGCATTTGCTGATAAGCAAGCACGACGAAAAAGACGAGAAAGCTATCGGTAGTGCCGATTCTTCCCAGCGAAATTTGCATGCCGCTTGCGGCGTAGATAAGGGCGAAGATAACGCCGCCCGTTTTAGACGAGAAAAGCGTTTTGCCGAGGAAATAAACGGCAAGCACGGTGAGCACGGCAAACACGGCAGGCATAAAGCGCATGCCAAAGGTGTTCATGCCGAACATTGCAATACCTGCAGATAAAATAATTTTACCGAGAGGGGGGTGAGAATATTCGATATAGGGCGCAGTTCCGTCTAAATAAGCTTGCGCTGCGGGCGGGAAATAATATTCGTCGAAAATACCCCAGTTCATACGGTCGTTTACCGCCCAAAGTTTGCCGTTTCCGGTAATTGCCTTTTTATCGCCCGAGGTGATAAAGGTAAGCTTTTGCTGCTCGTCGAACAAAGCGGCTGCGGAATGCGGACCTGCAACGACCGACGCCGTGATAATTTGGTCGTTTTTATCGAGGAAAACCAGCTCGTTAAGGGCGATGCCGTAGGTGGTGGTTATTTTAAAATATTTATAAGCCGTGCCGTTTATGGAAACGTCCTTAAAGGCGTTGGTCCACTTTTGCATACGGAAGTTTGCGCTGCCGCTGCTATCGCAAAACTTTAATTCGCCAAGGGCGCTCGTATAGTACGTGCCACTAATGCTTGCCGCATAGGAAAACTTTACCGTTGCGGTAGTATTTTTAGCCACGCCCGTAGTGCCTGCGTGCACCCAAACGGAATCGAGCGCGACCGCCTTTCCGCCTGCATCCTTGTTAAAGGTTAGCTCTACGATAACCTCGTTTGCCGCCTCTTCCTTTCCGGCGGTATTAAAGCGGAAGGAGGAATAGGGCATGGAAAAATCGCCTATCTTGAAAAAGACGAAAAAGGTATATACGGCAAGTAAGGCAATGAGGGCGATGCGTTGCCAGTTGGCTTTACATAGTTCCCACAGCGTTTCGTATACGGTAGAATTGTTTTTTTTCGAGGAAGAATTCATACAATCTCCTTTCCCTCGGTTACGCCGCGCGGCAAAACGGACGAGCTTGGCGTTTTTGAGGAAGTTTCCCTATATATAGATAGAAAGGGGCATTTTTTTCTATTGTACCCTAAATGCAAAATTTTAGCAACCTATATCCCTGCCGAATTTGTAATTTTTTAATTTTTTTTTGCGGAAAGCCTTTAAATTGCCTCCTTGCAGGTTATTTTTAGGGGTTCGCCCTCCCTTTTACTGCGGCAAGGCAAATTTTTGCGTAAAAAACAAAAAACACGGTTTCGTAAGAAACCGTGTTTTCGTTTGTCTGTTTTTCTGATTACAGAATTTCTTTGATCTTTGCAGCTTTACCGGTAAGACCACGCAAATAGTAGAGTTTTGCTCTTCTAACAGCACCGCGTTTTACAACTTTGATGCCGCCGATCTTCGGGGAGTGCAAGGGGAACGTTCTTTCTACGCCAACGCCGAAGGAAATTCTTCTGACGGTGAAGGTTTCTCTGATGCTGCCGTTCTTTCTGGCAATAACAACACCTTCAAATGCCTGCAGTCTTTCTCTCGTACCCTCGATAACCTTTACCGATACTCTTACAGTATCACCAACGTGGAATTCGGGGATGTCCGAGCGCATGTTCTCTTTTTCGATCGCTTCGATAATTCCTTTCATAAAATAACCTCCAATAAGACGTTCGTTGCCAAAACATTGCAAGAGGACCGCCCGTAATCCATAATACTTTATCATATTCTGCTGAAAAAAGCAACCGTTTTGCACCCGATTTTGTAGTTTTTTTCTCATTTTTTTCCTTTTTTCGCAAAAAAAATAATTTTTTTAGCAAGGCATTGCTTTTTGTTTGGGTTCGTGATACAATAAAGGCGTAGCATCATAAGGAGAATATTTTATGAAAATTGCACTAATTGCACACGACAAGAAAAAGGATGAAATTATTGAGCTTTCTAAAAAATATAAGGACGTGCTCGGCTTGCACGAGCTATACGCAACGGGAACGACGGGCACGCTGATTATGGGCGAAACGGGGCTTTCGATTAAGCGTATGAAAAGCGGACCGCTTGGCGGCGACCAACAAATCGGTGCAATGCTGGCGGAAGGCAAGCTGGACTTAATCGTCTTTTTACGCGACCCCCTTACCGCACAGCCGCACGAGCCGGACGTTTCCGCTCTCTTGCGCCTTTGCGACGTACAGAAAATACCCCTTGCAACCAACTTTTCCAGCGCAACCATTATGCTGGAGGCTATAAAAAATAAAATTTATTTTAACTAAATGCAAGCTAAAAAACAAATTAAGCCACCCGATGCAAGTTAAAAAACAAATTAAGCCACCCGTTTTGGGTGGCTTTTTTATTTGTAAAAATTGAGCCTTTACCGATGCAAGCGGCAACGTTAAAAGGCGTTTTCGATAAGGCGGAGTTCGGGCAATTTACGCGGCTTTTTTGCGGTGGAGCGGGCGGTCTTTTCCTCTACGGTAAGAACGTCCTCCGGAATCCCCTTAGGGTATACTTCTACCACGGAAAAGGAAACGGCTACGTCGCCTTCTCCTGCGGAAAGCCACTTTGCCGCTTTGCGGTAGCGTTGTATTTTTTGGGGTGTAACCGAGGCGGAGGCAGAACCGAATTCTTCGCCCGTGCGCGTTTTTACTTCGATAAGGACGAGCGTTTCGCCCTTCCACGCCAAAACGTCAACTTCCCCGAACGGGGTAACGAAATTGCGTGCCGTAATGCGATAACCGCTCTTTTTTAGCAGTTTACAAGCGGCGTTTTCTCCGCTTATTCCCAAAAGTTTTTTATAAAGGTCTTTCTGTGCAAGGGGCATGGGCCAACCTCCCGTATGGCTTGGATATGCTCTTTCGTGCCGTAGCCTTTGTTGCGCTCGAACCCGTAAGCGGGATAGAGGGCGGCGTATTCGTCCATCAGCTTATCGCGGTATACCTTGGCAACGATGGACGCCGCGCCGATTACGTAGCTTTTGGCATCGCCTTTTATAAGCGGCTTGGAGGGCACGCCGAACTCGCAATTTACCGCGTCGACGAGCAGTACGTCCGGGCGGGGAGAAAGGGCGGCAACGCATTGCTTCATACACTTTTTTACGGCGTTTAAGATGTTGATTTCGTCGATTTCCTGCGGGGAAATTTCTTTAACCACGCACGAAATGGCGCGGCGCTGAATTTCCTCTGCTAAAACCTCTCTTTTTTTGGCGGAAACCTTTTTACTGTCGTCCACGCCGACGATGATATCCTCTTCGCCAAGCGGCATGATAACGGCGCAGCAAACGACAGGACCTGCGAGAGGACCTCTGCCTACCTCGTCCGTGCCGGCAATAAAGGCACAGCCCTGCGCCATTAAATCGCGCTCGTATATCAGTTTTTCGGACATATCTACGGTTTTTTTCATTGGTTTTTCCTTTTTTTGAAGTGGGGCGTTGCGATTCTTCTCTGCGCTCCAGAATGACAAAATGGGCTTGAAATTTTATTGCTCGTTGCGCCCTATAGCGATTATAAAAACGTTAAATTTCGTCCTCGGGCAATTCTAAAGCGATTTTGCCGATTCTTCCTTTGCGGAAGTCGTCGAACACCGCTTTTGCCGCGCGGTCGTAATCGTAATCGCCGCCGCGCAGTAAAAAGCCGCGGCGTTTGGCAACCTTTTCCAGCATTTCAAGCTTGCTTTCTTCGCCCGTAACGCCGTACTTTTCGGCAAGAATAGTGCCGTACGCCCCGTGCGAAACTTCCCATAAAAACTCTAAGGAAAGCTCGGGGATGTCTAAAATATCGTCGTTAATCGAGCCGACGTAAGCGAGGTGCTTTGCCAGCGTTTGGTTATCGAAGGAAGGGGGCATCGTACCGGGGGTATCGAGGAGGTCGAGATCGGCAATGCGAATCCATTGCTTGCCGCGGGTTACGCCTGCTTTATCCCCCGTTTGGGCGCGTTTTTCACCCGACAAGGCGTTAATTAAGGTGCTTTTGCCCGTGTTAGGAATGCCTGCTACCATAACGCGCATGGGCATATTGACCCCTTTTTCGCGATTGCGAGCGCGTTTTTCGGCAAAAAGCGCGTTGATTGCAGCTTTTAGCGCTCCTAAATCCCTTCCGCCGCTCATGGAAACGGCAACCGAGGAAAATCCTTGCGCCTTAAAATACGCCTGCCACGCCCGAATTGCGCCCTCGGGCTGTGATGAGATTAAAGAGTTCATCCCTCTCATCAAACCTGAAAAGGCAGCTTACGGAGCAGGAAGGAAAGACTTTGACCATCCGAACGTCTTAAGAATAATAAAAAGTTCCGACATGGCTGAAAGCGATGAAATTGACGTTATTGAAACAAACATCGACCATTTAACAGGAGAGGAAATTGGATATCTGTTTGACGTGCTGCTTGATGCCGGTGCAAGCGACGTGTCAATAACTCCAATAATCATGAAGAAAAATCGTCAGGGAAGTCTTTTAAAAGTTATTTCAAGAAAAGACAAACGAGAAGATATATTGAATGATT
>JAFOHH010000066.1 GCA_017421905.1 Clostridia bacterium | reverse complement strand
GCTGTTCGTGTGCCGAAATTTTCCGTATCTTATTTTATTTGCTCTTCTTCCTGCGGTGTGCCACGGGTTACTGCGTACCGAACAAACCTATTTCGACTTTTTTGAAAAGCTCCGCTCCTCCGCGTCGGGAAAGCTCACCTTTCAAGAAATTTACGTCAACTTTTCTATGATTTTCAGCAACCGCGGCTGGCTGGGCTTGCTTGCGCTTGCCCTGTATGCGGCAGGCATTTCGGGCGTTGCCTATCAGGTGGAAAAAATAATGCGCATCGGCAAGCGGAATTTTGCAGGTGTGCCGCACGGCTTTAACAACCACATTTTAATTACCGTAATTGCGGGCGCGCTATACATTTTGTCTTACGAAGTAATCAGCCTGGTGCTTTCTGCACTCCTCATAGCTTTTTCCGCCATGTTTTCTACGGGCTTTGTTTACTTTATTTCCATCGTGTTTATTTTGGCGGCGTACGTATTATATACGTTTGTAGCAACGCCCTTTTTCGTATGGATTCCTTGCCTATTCGTAAACGGCTATCGCTTTGGCGAGGGCTTTGTAGAGGCAACCTATCTTTTGGAAAATAAATGGACGTCCGTTGCCTTTTCCGTTATAATGCCCTTCCTCGTGTGTCAACTCGTATTTTTGCTTTTAAAGGTGGCGTTTAACCAGGTGTTCTTCGCCGTTAAAATTGTCGTTTACGCATTCGTATTTTTATATTACGTTGCGCTTGCTTATACCGTGTTCTTTGACCTTACGGGAATGGAACGCGTCGATTTAAAGAAAAAGTACGGGGGAAAATAACGTATGAATTGCAGAAGATCCGCAACGGTTACCGTTTCTACTTTTCGGTATCTATTTAAACTGATTTTATACCGTTTGCTCGTTTCGCTCGTTACCATCGGGCTTGCGGTGGCAATTATTTTGCCTTTAATTTCTTACGTGATACATAGCGAAGAATTAAAAACCTTGCTCACTACGGGGAAGGATCTTTTTTCCAACCTGTTTACGGGTAAAGATTTAAGCCCGTTTAGCGAAAAGCTCGTGGCGGGCGTGGGCGACCTTTGGCTGCTTATCGTTTCCAAAAAAATAAACCTTGCGTTCGTTTTTCTGGGAATTATCGTCATGGTTTTTGCCAACATCTTTTTGCGCGGACTTGCCTCGTACGTATACGGCATAGCCGTCAACGACTATATGTCCACCCTGTCCGATTTCGGCTTTTTCCATTGCTTTTTCCGCAATTTAAAAAGTGCGTGCCTATATCAGCTGGTATATGCGCTAATTAAAATGGTGTACTACGTTGTGGCGGTTGCACTTTTGTTTTTCCTGTTTACGGAAATGCTGGCGACCATTTCCCTCGTAGCCTTTCCGATAACTTATCTTTTCGCCGTGCTTGTATTCGCGCTTTTCCATACCCTATTTTGCGGTATGTTGCCTGCAACCGTGGTGGGAGAAAAACGTGTGGGCGACGCCTTTAAAATTTCCTTGCGTCAGGTAAAGAATAAAAAACGCTTTGGCTCGGTATTCGCATCGCAAATTTACTTTATCGTTTGCAGCACCGTGCTCGTTTCCGCTTTTGGGCTATTCACCTTTGGTCTTGGCTTTTTCGTTATGCCCATCGTTTGCAATATGTGGGAAGTATCCCTTTCCTTTGCGCATTATTACGCCTTTAACGATAAAAAATTCTATCTCCATTACGACAATATCGTCGTACCCAAAGCGCTTAGAAAGGAAGAAAGCCTGCTCAACCAAATGGAATTATAACCTGCAACCCTTGCCGCGCTTAAAACTTGTTTTCAATATAGCGCTCTGCTATCCTATGGCAGAGCGTTTTTTTTGTATATAACCCCCTTTTTTTCTCTAAAAACCGTGCGAAAAAGGATAAAAATTTGCCTAATAGGGTTTACAAAACGCGCGTTTTGATATATAATAGATAATAATATCCGGGCGTATGCGCTTTTTTTCGCCGTGCGCCTTATTTGGGAGAAGACCTATGGCAAAACCCATTAGCTTTAGTTTAGACCTTTCCTCGCTCGATAATACCCCCGCCAACCGAGAGGAATTGAAAAAAATCATCGCGCAGATAGAAGAAATCGATGCGTTAAAGCGAGAGCTTGGCATTGCCGGGCAAACCGATTACCACGGCGTAAGCGCAGAACAACTAAAAAATTGTCTTGCTTCGTTTGAGGAGCAAGCAAAAGCAGAGCTTGCCCAAACGGAACTCCTTTCCCAAACGGATGGCAGTAGGGAAAAAATTCTCGAGCTAACCGAGGAGGTTGCTTACTTAAAGGGGCAGCTTGCCGGAATGCTGCAAACCGCTCCCGCTCCCACGCAAACGGACATTCAAACGATGATCAGCGCCGTTTCCGACGATATGAACGAATTAAAACGCTCCATTGCCTCTATGCAGGCTGCCGAGCGCGCCGAACAGCAATCGCGCGACGCACAGCTTTTGCAACGTTTGCTCCGCTCCGTAGGGGGAGAGGAAGAAACCGCTTTTACCGGCGTAAATCTTGCGGCGGTAGAATACCTCCGTGCCGATACGCCCGATAACCTTTCTTCTCTTTTAACCGAAGTAGAACGCGTGCTAAACAAAGCCGCAGAAAAGGCGGAGGATGGAAAAATTCGTTCCTCGCGCGCCCTCGTTGCAGGGGTTAAACGCCGTTTGCGCCCCGTTATGCTCACGGGTAGCCGCGCCCTTGCGCAGCTCCGCCGCTATCACGGCAATTTACTGCGCTCCACTACCGACCTGTTCCGCGTAGAAAACGTTTTTGCCACCTTCGAAAGCTTGGGTCGCCACTTTACCGAGCAGGATTTAACCGCCGTCATTCGCGAAAAAATCGTGGTGTTTGGCGATGAAACCATGCTTTCCAGCGATCACGAGGTTTGCGCTCTTCTTTCCGCCCGTGTCCTTGCGCCCGATGCAACCGACGGAGAAATCGAGGCACTCAAAACCGAGCTTACCGCCTTTCCGCTTTCCGCGGTTTTGCGCTTCGACGTAGAAAATTACGAGCCGCGCAATCGCAAAGAAGGGGGCGAATCCTCCTCGGCGCAAACGGTTTCCGCCGACGAAATTACCACGCTAAAAGCAGAGCTTGCCGCCCTGCGCGAAAGTTTGCAATCGGCAGAGCAACTTCCCATCCAAAAAGAGGAAGAATTGCGCGCGCTAAAAGAGGAAATTGCCACCCTCCGCAAGCAGCTTTCGGCTGAAAATGCAGAGCGTACGGCAGAACAGCCCCTAACGGAAGGAGAACAAGCGGCAACCGCTCAACCCGATGTGCAACCCACCGCTAGCCAACCCGCCCAAACGGAAACGGCAGCCGATTTTGCGCAAACTCAAAATTCGCAAGGGGAAGAACCTGTTCCCCAAGCCGCCCCCCTGCCCGAAGAAAATTTGAAAGAGCAGGACGGCGTGCTTTATTTTGACGACGAGGAGGATTTCGTAACCGAAGTCCCCACCTTCGAAGAGCCCGCTTGGGAAGAACCTGCGTCCCTTTCCGCCGTAGAAGAGCAAGCCCCCCTAGAGGCAAAGCCCGCTAAAAAGCGCGAGCCTAAGCCCAGAAAAACGGTAGAGGTTCGCCCCATTGCCCGTCAAAAAGCGCCTTTTACCACCAAACAGGTTAAAATTACCGCAACCTCTGCCATTTCCGAAGAATTGCAAAAGAAAATAGACGAGCTGGACGGCTAACCGATTTTATAAAAGCAAGCTCGCCGATTCTTACCCCAAAATCAAATTACCAAAACCATAAGGAGAATCCTTTGAAAGAATCCGCATTACAAGTATTATTTTTAGGAGGCGTGGGCGAAATCGGTAAAAATATGACCGCGCTCGAATACGGAAACGATATTATGCTTATCGATTCCGGCTCGTGCTTTCCCAGCGACTCTATGCCGGGTATCGACCTCGTTATTCCGGACGTACAATACCTACTTAACAACAAACAAAAAATCCGCGGCATCGTGCTAACGCACGGGCACGAGGACCATATCGGCGCAATTCCTTACGTATTAAGGGAGTTAAACGTGCCCGTATACGCTACCAAGCTTACCTTAATGCTGGTAGAAAACAAGCTAAAAGAGCATCGCCTGCCCGACGTGAACCTAAACTGCGTAAAACCGGGCACAAAGGTAACCCTTGGCGCGTTCGAGGTAGAGTTTATCAACGTAAACCACTCCATTGCGGGCGCGGTTGCCCTTTCCATTCAAACCCCCGTGGGCACGGTATTCCATTCGGGGGACTTTAAAATCGACAACACCCCCGTAGCCGGCGAACCGATGGATCTTGGCAGAATTGCAGAAATCGGCAAAAAGGGCGTACTGTTAATGCTTGCAGAAAGCACCAACGTCGAACGCCCCGGTTATACCATGAGCGAACGGGTGGTCGGCCAAACGTTAGACGGCATTTTTGCAGATAATTTATTCCGCCGCTTATTCATCGCCACCTTTGCCTCCTACGTACACCGCTTGCAACAAATTATCGACCTTGCAAAAAAATACAACCGCAAAATTGCCTTTTCGGGCAGAAGTATGATAAACGTTGCCGACGCCGCTTATAAAATAGGCGAACTGAAATTCAGTCAAGAAGAAATTATCGATATCGAGCGCATCAAAAACGTTCCCGATAAAAACCTCGTTATTTTATGCACGGGTAGCCAAGGCGAGCCGATGAGCGCGCTTACCCGTATGGCAAGCGGAGAATTTAACCACGTAAAGGTGGGCAAAAACGATACCGTTATTCTTTCCGCATCGCCCATTCCGGGCAACGAAAAATCGGTATACGGCGTAATTAACAACTTGTATCAGCTGGGCGCAGAGGTCATTTACGAATCGCTGGAAAAGGTACACGTTTCCGGCCACGCCTGCCAAGAGGAGCTTAAACTGCTGCACTCTTTGTTAAAGCCCAAGTTTTTCATACCCGTGCACGGGGAATACCGCCATTTAAAAAAGCACGCCCTCCTTGCCGAGAGCATGGGCATTAAGCCCGGGTGCGCCCTCATTGCGCAAATCGGCAGCCGTGTGGAGGTTACCGCAAAAACCATAAAGCTGGGCGAAAGCTTTGCCGCAGGCGTTAAGCTTGTAGACGGATATTCTACCGAAGGCGACGACGTAGTTTTGCGCGACCGCCGCCGCTTAGCGGAGGAAGGTTTAATCATTGCCGCAGTCACCTTAACGATGGGCAGCGGCGAAATTTACGGCACGCCCGAGCTTATTTCCAAGGGCTTCGTTGCCGAGGATATGGAGCGCGTTATGGTAGAGGCTAAGGCCGCCGTGGTTTCCGCTCTGTTGCAAGCCGACGTAAAAGGCGACGTGGAAGAAGCAAAAGCCATCGTTTGCCGCGTGCTGAAAAACTTTATTTACCGCCGCACCAAGCAAAGCCCCATGATTTTACCCGTAGTGATGGAAGTATAATGAAACAAGCCCTGCACTCACAATCGGAAATTCCCTTAGCTCCGCCCACGCAAGCACAGCTCCGCGCCTTTGCCGACCGCCTGTACGAGGAAAATACGGCGCGCGGAGTCGAAACGCTACGCAAGCGCACGAGGGAGGAAATTTTTTCCGTTATATCCGCCTTAAACCCTGCAAGAATTTTAGAAATCGGCACGGCAGAGGGGGCAAGCGGAATCGGTATGCTTTCCGCCGCGCCCAACGCCACCCTCACCACGGTAGAACTTTGCGAGGAACGCTTTCTTGCCGCAAAAAACAACTTTCGGGCGGCGGGAATCGCTAGCCGCGTTACGCAGCTGTTTGGCGATGCAAGAGAGGCACTCCTTATGATGGAACGCCCCTTCGATTTTATTTTGCTGGACGGGCCGAAAGGTATGTACGCAGAGTTTTATCCCATATTAAAAAACCTGCTCACGCCCGGCGGCGTACTTGCCGCAGACGACGTGCTGTTCCACGGCTATATTACGGGGGAAACACCCTACCGCACCAAGCACGGGGCAATTATCCGCTCGCTCCGCACCTTTATCGAAACGGCGCAAACGGATACGGATATGACCTGCCGCTTTTTTGAGGAAGAGGACGGCCTCATCCTTTTAACCAAAAAATAGCGGTTAGTAAAATCCTTTTAACCCAAAAATAACGATTAGCAAAATATAACGGCGCGCGTGCAAGCGTGCGCATTTGTAAGGATACGCATATGCAAAAAGTAGAACTTCTTGCCCCCGCGGGCAATTTTTCCAAACTAAAAACGGCAATTCACTTCGGCGCGGACGCCGTATATCTCGGCGGAAAAAACTTTTCTCTCCGCTCCTTTGCCGATAATTTCACGCGCGAAGAGCTTGCCGAGGCGGTAGCCTACGCTCACGCTCGCGGCGTAAAGGTATACGTTACGGTCAACATTTTCGCCAAGGATGCCGATTTTGCCGAGGCGGCGGATTATTTCCGTTACTTACAGCAAATCGGGGTGGACGCGGCGCTTGTAACCGACCCGGGGCTTTTTACCTTGGCAAGAGAGGTTGCCCCAAACCTTACGCTACATATTTCCACGCAGTCTAACACGCTCAATTCTCGCACGGTTGGTTTTTGGAAAACGCTTGGCGCAGAACGCGTGGTTTTAGCAAGAGAGCTATCCATTGCCGAAATTTCCGCCATTCACGCAGCCGAACCCGATACCGAGCTAGAGGCCTTCGTGCACGGCGCAATGTGCATTTCTTATAGCGGCAGATGCTTGCTTTCCAACTACCTCACCTCGCGCGATTCCAACCGCGGCGAATGCGTGCAGGCTTGCCGTTTCCGCTACGAAATGAAGGAAAAGGAATCGGGCATTCCCCTTGAAATAGAAGAGGACGAGCGCGGCGCATATATTTTAAACAGTAAGGATTTAAACCTCATTCGCCACCTGGATAAGCTGATGCAAGCAGGCGTTTGCAGCTTTAAAATAGAGGGCAGAATGAAGAGCGAATATTACCTTGCCACCGTGGTTTCGGCATACCGCAAGGCAATCGACTTTTTTGCGGCAGGCGGCACGGTTTTGCCCGAGGAAATTGCCACCGCTCCCGAAAAAACGGCGCACCGAGAGTTTACCACCGCGTATAGCCTTGGCGCAAACGATAACACGGTAAATTATACCGATAGCTCCTCCCGCGGCACGGCAACCTTTATTGCGCAGGTGCTTTCGGGCGGCGCTACGCCTACCGTAGAAATGCGCAATCGCTTTCAAACGGGCGAAGTGTTAGAGGTGCTTTCCGCAAACCCCGCCGCAGACGGTAAAACCTTCGTCGTTCCCGTTATGACGGACGAAGAGGGCGGCGAAGTTACCGACGCAAAGCGCGTACAGCAAAAATTAACCCTCACTCTTCCTTTTGCGGTAGAAGAAGGGGATATCCTCCGCCGCGCGGATAAAAACGCATAATATCCTGCGGAAAAAACGCATAACCCTTGCAAAATCGCATAATATCCTGCGGAAAAAACGCATAATATCCTTGCAGGAGAATTGCTTTTTTTCTCTTTCATTCCATAAAAAATAAAAGCCTCCTATCTAAGGAGGTTTTTTTGTATAAAAAGGGAAAGGGGCTTTTAAGGCATAACGATTTTCCACGCGCCGAGCGCAATTAAAAATAGCGGCGCCAGCAGGGAAACCACCGTCAGTTTTTTTATTTTTTTGCACTCTGCAAGCCGAAGTCCCAGCCCGATTAGCGCAACGTGGCAAAGGGTAACGGCAAGCGCGGGGATAAGAGGGGGATATCCCGTTGCAGCTAGCATAACCGATGCCATCGCCCCGTCCGAGCCAATCCCCACCCCAATCAAAACCGCCTCGCTAACCAGCCCCAAAAAGGTGCGCAGCGGCGTATTTTTTTGTGAGGGGAGGCAACTTTTTTCTCCTTCGCCCCGTAAAGGGGAAGGGCTTTTATTTGTGTCCTTTTTTAAAGGGCAAAGCACGGCGTTTTCTTTGCAATCGCCTACGGAACATTCCTTCGGATAGCGCGCGAAATTTTCTTTTACGTCGTGCACGCCTGTTTTATTGTTCGGGGAAGAATTTACGCAGCCTCCCTTTTGTTTGGTCGAAAGCAGTTGTGCCGTGCCCATAGCGAAAAGGACGATGCCACCAACCATTTGCGCGCGTTCTGCCAAAAGCATGCCGAGCTGCGCACCTAGCATAGCCCCTACCGTGCAAAGCATTCCCACGGTAAAGGATGCAAAAAGGGTTATCGTTAAGCGGGCGCGCCCCGATAGCTCGCGCCGCTTGGTTGCCAAAGTAAACCCGCAAAGAAAGGAATCCACGCTTACCGTGAGTGCCGTAACCATTAAAAAAATAAAACCGTGCATTTCCTTTTCCTCCGCAGCAATTCAAAATTTCGTCCTTAAAAGCTCGTTTGGGGCAAAAAACGCCTCCCTTTTCTTACAATATATGGAAGAAATTGAAAAAAAGTGCCGAAAACTCGGTAAATGCTCGGTAAATGCATTGACAAAAAAGTGGTTTTAATGTAAAATATGTAGGCTATCTATTTAGATAGGGATACTTTTAGGAGCAATATTTATGAAAACCAGAAAATTGATCACTTTCATGCTTGCGCTCGTATCGGCAGTTTGTTGTGCATTTTCCGCTGTAAGCGCTTATGCAGAAACTTCCGTAGAGCCTTCCACCGCACCTTCGGTAGAAACCTCTACCCCTGCCACCACTTACGAAGCAGACGACCTTTGGGAAGTTGGCACCACCTCCAAAGTTGTTATTAAGGTTGGCGACAACGGCGGTATTAACCTTTCCATCCCTGCCGGCGAATCGGCACTTTACGCAAACAACGTAAAGCTTAACAACTTAAAAGCAACCTTTGCTTTCGGTTCTATTAATTATACCGAATTCGTCATTACCCTCACCGGTATTAAAACGGGCGACTCCACGGTAGAAAATAAAATCGTCCTCACTTCGGACGGTACCACCGTTAAAGCAAAGCTTAACGATGGCGAAGCCGTAGCCCTTACGGACGGCGCTACCATTACCGTTGAAACCTTCTACGAAGCAGAAGGCGAATTCAACATCTCGGTAAACGGCGTAGTTCTCGGCGCATCCGAAGAAATGTACTGGCCTTACGCTACGATGAAGGTAGCAAACGTAACCTCCGCTGCAGCACTCTCCGTTACCCTTACCGAGCTTAACGGCGAAACCTTTGCAAAGGACGGCGATTCGTTCTCCGATTCCGTAGCTCCCACGCTCATTTATTTAGACAAGTTTAATACGACCACCGTTCCTCTTTTCGTAGAAAACACCATTTTCTTTGAAGGGGTAGACGCCGTTGGTACGATTACGAGAGAAATTGCCGTTACCCCCGTGGACGAAAGCGTAGTTATTCCTTCCGGTAAGGAAAAGAACAACGACTACTTCGTTATCACCAACACCACGGCAAACAACAAGGTTCTCTTTAAGGTTGCAGGCGAATACAAGGTGCTTATCACCGTTAAAGATTCCGCAGGCAAAATCGACGAAAAGGAAATCGTATTTACCGCTATTGCAGAAGATACCGTAAAACCCGTTTGGGATGCAACCAAAACGGCAGAATACCAAGCAAAGATTGACGAAATGGAAATCACCAAAGGTACTACCGTTCAACTTCCCATGCCCCCCGTTAGCGATAACTGCACCGCAATCGGTTCTATGAACTATCGCATTCAATACTGGGCACCCTCTGCAACCAAGCCTTCCACTACCACGTCCACCACGGGCGGCGTTCCTGCATTTACTCCTTCTTCCGTAGGCGTATATCAAGTTCGCATCATCCCCGTTGACCTTTGCGAAAACCAAGCAGATATCGAATCCTGCCCCATCCTTTCGGTAAACGTAACCGCAGTTAAAAAACCCGTTGTTACCATTACCCTCAACACCACGCAATACGTTGGCACGGCTATTAAGCTTACCAACTACACGCCTTCCGATTCCTCTTACAGCGCAATTAAAACGTTGGAATACTTCAACAAATCCACTAACGAATGGGAAGTAATCGAAAACGTTGGCGATTCTTACACCCCTGTAAAAACGGGTACTTATCGCTATACCGTTCAAATTATCGATAAGTATATGAACAAGAGCGAACCTACCCTTCAAGCAGGCTCCGGCAAGGCAGGCGGTATTATCGAATTTACCGTTAAGTCCGCTTCTGCAGCACCGCAAGCAAAATCTTGGATCGAACAAAACGTCGTTTCCGTTATTTTCCTCGGCATTGCCGCTCTTTGCGTTGTTGGTATCATCGTGTTAGAAGTTATCTACAAAAAGAGCCAAAAGAAGGACGAATAATCGCATAGTTATTCCTTTCGGTTTTCAAGAATGATCTTTACGGGCGCGTGCATTTGCACGCGCCCTTATTGTACCTTTTTACCGTGCCTACCATTTAATCGGTTGCAAGCCCCCTTTGCATAGAAATTGCGCACCCGTTTGCAGGGAAACCGCGCATACGCCGGCAACCAAACCGCACCCCGTTTGCAGGGAAACCGCACCCCGTTTACCACTTTTTTGAACGAAATCCTCGTAAAATTTACGGCATTTTCGCCGCGTAAGGAAGTATTTTTTATGAAAAAAATCACCGTAAAAGCCCCCGGTTCGCTCAAAGCGTTGTTTCGGGAGGAATGTACCTTTTTGCCGCCCTATATGCTGCAAAAGCTGTGCGAGAAAAAGGATATTAAAATAAACGGAACGCCTGCTAAGCCGCAGGCAACGCTTTTTGCGGGCGACGAGGTTACCGTGTTTTTTAACGAGGAAAAATTCCCCCTAATGCAGCCCGTTTTCGAGGACGAAAACGTACTTATTGTTGCCAAAAAGCGGGGCGTTTCCTACGAAAATCTGCTCACCTACCTTACGGAAAAACGAGGGGAAATATACCCCGTACACCGTTTAGATACCAACACGGCAGGGCTCATTATCTTTGCAAAAACCGCCGCTATAGAAGGAGAATTACTTTCCGCCATGAAAGAGCGCCGTGTGCAAAAGCGTTATCTTTGCCGCGTATACGGTGTGCCCAATCCGCCGCACGCCACGCTAAAACACTACCTCGTAAAAAATGCCAAAACAGGGCTTGTCCGCGTGGTAAACCGTCCCGAGCCGGATGCACTTTCCATCGTAACGGAATACGATTTGGTGCAAAATTTGGGCGATGGTACTTCGGTGCTTTCCGTTTTATTGCATACGGGGAGAACGCATCAAATCCGCGCGCACCTTGCCCATATCGGGCACTTTATCGTGGGCGACGGCAAGTACGGCAGGGGAGAAATTAACAAACGCTACGGCAGGGAAAAGCAGGAGCTTTCCGCCGTTTCTCTTACCTTTACCTTTGCGGAAACCAGCCCGCTTTGCTACCTTTCCCAAAAAACCTTCACCTATGAAGAGGTTTTTTATCCCTTGCAACCCAAATAGAGGGAAAGGCATTTTAAAATTTTTAAATAAAAAGGTTTGCGCCCCGCCAAAGCGGGGCGCATTTTTTTGCCTTTATCCCCTAAAAGGCGCAATTTTTCCCCTAAAGGGGAAACTTTTTTATAAAATATTGTAAATAACGAAAAATTTTTTTCGATAATCCTTTTCTTTTTTGCGTATGCGTGTTATAATGGATACATAATCCCTTACTATATTTTAGGAGAAAGAAAGCTATGGAAAACAAACAAAAACCCGTTTACTCTATCGTCGTTCCCGTTTTTAACGAGGAAGAATGTGTAACCAAGTTTTACGAAGCAATGGTCCCCGTTATGGAACAAACGGGCGAACCCTTTGAAATTATTTACGTAAACGACGGCAGCCGCGACAAAACGGAAGAAAACGTTACCGCAATTTGCCAAAAGGATGCCCGCGTGCGCCTTATCAATTTCAGCCGCAACTTCGGTCAGCAGGCGGCTATTCACTGCGGATTTACCGAGGCAAAGGGCGACGCCGTAATTGATATCGACGTAGACCTGCAAGACCCGCCCGAGGCCGTTTTGGATATGATTGCCAAGTGGAAGGAGGGCTACGAGGTCGTACACGGCAAACGCCAAAAAAGAAAGGGCGAAACCTTTTTCAAAAAGTTTACCAGTACCTTGTATACCAAATTCTTAAAGAAAATTACGGGCCTTAATATCCCTGCAAGCGTTGGCGACTTTAAGCTGTTCGACCGCAAGGTTATCGAAACCTATCTTTCCATGACCGAGCACCATCGCTTTCTTCGCGGTATGACGGCTTGGATGGGCTTTAAGCAAACGGAAGTGGAATTTTTGCGCGAGGCACGCGCCGCAGGCAAAACCAAGTATTCCATTAAAAAGCTGGTGCGCCTTGCCGAAGACGGCATCGTTGCCAACAGCAACTACCCCTTATCCCTCGCTATGAAGCTCGGCATCGCGCTCGGCGTTTTGTCGGTTGCTTGCTTTATTGCATTTCCGCTCCTCCTCATTTGGAGCATTAACGTAGGGCTTACCGCTTACCTGTTCCCGACCATCGGGCTTGCAACGGCAGCGCTCCTCGTATCCAACGGGCTTACGAACCTATATCTCGCCCGCGTGTACGACGAAGTGAAAAACCGCCCCCGCTACATCGTTGGCAGCCGCGTAAACTAACGAAAGGAGAGCCACGCCTCTCATTTTAAAAAGAAGCCCTTAGCATAACCCCCACTCATCAAAATATTCACGTTTTAACGACGTCCCGCAAACGAATTTCGTTTTGCACAGGAGGCCATTTATGAAAAAACTTTTCGCCGCAATTTTACTTGCGACTATCGCCCTTTGCAGCATTACGGCGTGCAATTCCGGCACCGCGCCCAGCGTAACGCCCACGGTTGTTCCCAGCGTTGCGCCCACCGCAAACCCTTCGGTGGAGGCAAGCGTTGCGCTTTCTATCGCTCCGTCTATCGCGCCGTCTATTGCGCCCTCGGTAGAACCGACGGTAGAAGAAACCGTTGAACCCACGGTAGAACCGACGGTAATTCCCACCGTTGCGCCCACGGTAGAG
>JAFOHH010000065.1 GCA_017421905.1 Clostridia bacterium | reverse complement strand
TGCAATCACCTGGAAAATGTGATATAATGTTATATGTTAAAATAAACATGTTAATTTATTTATATTATCACATTTTTGGAGGATGCAAATGAACTTTTCCATGCTTCACCCCGCAGATCAGATCGTGATGATCATGAAACGGCTGTACAGCTATCAGATGACCACCACCTCCGGCGGCAATCTGTCCATCATGGATGACGAAGGCATCATGTGGATCAGCCCGTCCGGCGTGGACAAGGGCAATCTCACCGCTGCAGACATCATGAGAGTCATGCCCGACGGCACTATTATCGGTCCCCATAAGCCCTCCTCGGAATATCCTTTCCATCTGGCGATCTACCGTGCCCGTCCGGATCTGCGCGCCGTGCTGCATGCGCATCCGCCGGCACTGGTGGCATTTTCCCTGATCCGCGAGATCCCCTCCACCAATATAATCCCCAACTGCCATATCCTCTGCCCGAAAGTTGCCATGGCGAAATACGCTGTGCCCGGCAGTGAGGAACTGGGTGCATACATAGCGGAAGAGTTCAAAAAGGATTACGATATCGTCATGCTGGAAAACCACGGCGTGGTGATCGGATCGCGATAGCCGTTGGGGTGTAATCTTCAGCACGGTAGATAGCATCGATAATTTAGGCAATCCTCAAACGTTAAAGCCCACCGGCAGAGATGCATTTGAAACGGTTGAAACCACCGTTACCATTGCAGAAGATGGCATTTACTACGTATTTGTAGCTAAATGGGGCGGCTTAGGTTCTATCTCCGCTAAAAACATCACCTTTACTAAAATTTCTTAATCACTAGTTTTTTAGGAATAACTCGCGGCGAAAAGTTTCCTTTTCGCCCGCGAAGTAAAGCCAAATAAACGATAGCCTCGGGCATTCGCCCGAGGCTATTTTTTATGAAAAAAACAGATAGAGAAAAGCATGAAAAAATAATAGATAGAGAAAAGCAGGGGAGAGTAATTTTTCCAACCCCCAAACCAAGCAAAGAGCCTTTTTTCAAATATAAAACGTGAAATAAAAAGTAAAATTTTCACAGGCGGTAACAAGTGTTTTAAATGAGAAAAACTCAATTAAAAATGTCACAAATTTTCAAATTTAGTGAGAAAAAATAGCAATTTTTTTAGTAATAATATTGCAATGGTGCGTTTAATATGGTATACTAATAAATATCAAAAAAATCGATTATCGATTTGATTAGAGGTAAAAATGATGAAAAAACTGTTTGTTGCAGTACTTGCAATCGTATTGACGCTTTCTTTAAGCCTTTTTGCAACTGCATGCAAAAAAACACCTACGCCTTCTCCTTCCGTTGCGCCCAGCGTTTCGGTAGAAGAAAGTGTTGCGCCCTCCGTAGCGCCCACGGTAACCCCGTCGGTTGCGCCTTCGGTAGAAGAAACCGCAGTACCCTCAATAGAGCCTTCGGTAGAGGAAAGCGTTGAGCCTACGGTAGCGCCTTCGGTAGAAGAAACGGTGCAACCCACCGTAGAACCGACGGTAGAACCCACCGTAGAACCGACGATAGACCCGACGGTAGAGCCTTCTTCTGAAACCCCCGTTTGGGAGGAAATGACGGAAGATGAAATGCGCGATTATATCGATAGCATTTTCCATGATAAAGAGGTAACGTACGACGGCGAATTGCATACGATCGAAATAGATCTTCCCGAAGAGTTGTTTGAGATTATAAACGCCAGCGATTTTTATTTTAGCCAAGCTAACGAGGACGGCGAATTTATCGAATTAGAAATTTGCTATCTTTTGGAAAACTGGTATTTTTATCCTACTGCAATTCTTAAAATTATGAAGGCCGAACCCGAATGGGTGGGGGAAGAAACCCAAACCTTTACTGCGGACGGATCTACCCATCAACTTCTCGTTTCCATTGCCAACGACGAACAAGGTATTAACGGTAACGATGGATGGGTTAACGTTGGTACGTACGAAGTAACACTTTCCGTTGCAGAAACGCTTAACTATAAGGCATCGCAAAAAACCTTTACCGTTATTATCGAAGGTCTTACCGACGAAGAGGCAACCCCCGTTTTCGTTAACGAAGACGGCGTTACGCCCTATAACGGCGCAGGTCTTACGGAGGCAGATCCCATTTTAGTAGACGTTGGGTCGCCTATTCTTCCTTTTTCCATTAAGGCCCTTTCTAACGCCATGGGAATAGAAGGTTACGAGCCCACCGATATTTCTGCCGATATTATGTTAAACGTAATGCGCGACCAAACCTCCGATTTCGTTGTTGATATGGCTGGTATCAAGATGAGCGATCTTGATGGTGCGCACGTTTATGCCGCAGGCGGCATGTATACCGTAACCCTTTGGGTTACTAACGATATCTATTCCGGCTACGGTGCAGAACTCGTTTTAAAGGTTAAGGCTGTCCTTGGGGCGGATGTAGATCGTTCTAACCGCTTTGCCGGTGGGGAATTTGCAACCAATTCCGATCTTATCGTAGTAGATACCGCCGCATTCGATAAGGCTGTATCGCAGGGCGATTATTCTGGATGGTCTGGCTGGAATGCAACCAAATTTGCCTCGGAAGGAAAACTGACCATCGACTATGAAAATTCTTATTATTTCGATGGTACGGGTGCATTAAAAATTACCGCTCCCAACAACGGTGCAATTTTTAAGCAATTCTTCTTGGAGGGTGGATACACCTATACTATTTCCTTTAAAATGCGTGCAGGATACGATTATCAAGCAGGAACAACTGCCGACTGCCACATTTATCTTGCCGATTGCAGTATTGCAGGTGGTAACGCATCGGATCATCCCGAGTGCACTAGAGAACTCCGTTCCTTAAAGGGTAACGTACCCACCGAATGGATTACCGTTACGCACGAATTCTTAGTTGAAAACGACGGAGATTTCCGTTTCTATATCAAAACAAACGGATTTAGCGGCGGTTCGCTTTATATTGATGAAATTGCCGTATACGTCAGCGGAGTAGACGTAGAAGAAAAGCCCTATTGGACGTGGGATTTGTACACGGCAATTGCTATCGAAAGCGATAACGTTCTCTCTTCTTCCGAATACGTTTATACGCCGAAAACCGAGCTGGAAAACGTAACTTTCCAATATAAAATTGACGATGCGGAAGACTTTGTGGACGACTGTGTGCTTTCCTTTGGTTCGCATACCGTAACCGTACTTTGTAAAATCGACGGCATCGAAAACGATTATTTCAAAACAATTACGATCGACGTCGTAGACGAAAATGCAAACAAAACCAACGTTCGATTCTTCGATGGAGATCAAGAATATACAGACCTTGTTATTAGCGGTGTACAAGGGCAAAAAATTACTCTGCCCAAAGAACAAACTAAGAGCGGCTACGTATTTAAATTCTGGCAGATTAACGGTGATAATTATTTAGCCGGTGCCGATTATATCATTGCAAGTGAAAACGATACTCTCACCGCTGTATGGGATGAAATTATCTATTCCAACACGATGACCGTTCCGGAATTCACTAAAGAACAAGGTGCGGCGCATTTCGGCTCTTGGCACGATGGCCTCTTAATTGATTGGTCGAGCGAATCTTACCTTGCAGATGGTACGGGATCTATCTCTTATGCCGTAGGAACGGGCCAAAACGCACAACATAAGGCTGAATTTACTGCTGTTCGTGGCGTTATGTACGTCATCGGATTCTATTTCAAAGTAGACGAAAACTTCGCCGTAGCAAGATCTTTTGGCGACGAAGACGGTATTTACAACTCCAAGGAGCAATTAGTAAGTGGTTCTGGTTTCGAATTCGATTTACAAAAGCATCAAACGCAAACGGAATGGATGAAGTGGGAATGGAGATGGATTGCTCCCGAAACGGATACCTATTACGTTTGGTGGCAAATGCACGGCATAATGCGCGGTACGGTATTCTTTGATCACTTCTATTGCATAGCAGAAGAAAAATATCAAGAAAACAGCACTACGTGTTGGACTACGGCTATGACTGCCACCGCAGTTGCGGAAAATAAATCCATTACGCTCAATTCTGAGGAAACAGAATTTGTATATGATGGCGCACGCTGCGAGGATGCAGAGGTTGCGATAACCTATTCCATCGATGGCGCACCCTTTACCGATGCTGTTCCTGTATTTGTTCCCGGCGTATATCAATTAACCGTTAAATTCCATAAAGAAGGCTTTATCGATTACGAAAAAACGGCTGTTGTTTCCGTAATTGGATCAGATGCCGAAGAGTTTACTGCCTCGTTCGTATTCGGAGAAGATGAGGTTGTAGAGCCGATAAGCGATTATGCAAACTCTCAAATCGTTCTTCCCGATGCTGTAAAGACCTACGACTGGAAAATTTTCCGTTACTGGACGATTGATTCCAACGATTCGCAACAAATCTACGCAGTTGGCGATAGCTTTGTTTTAACCGAAAACGTTGTTTTCACCGCATATTACGAAGAAATTATTACAGGCAACGTTGTTCCTAACGGAACGTATAACGGTAATATGGACGGCGATCACGGTTGGTATCAATTAAGCGATCAAAAGGTATACGACCCCACCGTATCTTATAAAGCCGACGGTACGGGTTCTGCAAAGGTAACCAAAGGGGAAGCAGCCTCCGCAAACGCGCAAGTGTGCATTGATTTTGAGGGTGTGGCAGACGTAACTTACGTAGTGTCCTTTGCTGTTAAATCAGAAAACTTTACCATCTCAAGTTCTTTTGGTAGATTTAACTTAATCCATACCTATCGTTTCGATGGATATACTTATGAAAACCGCTTTGATTTTAACGATTATTTCGACATTATGAACTTGGCGGCACGGCAGGG
>JAFOHH010000064.1 GCA_017421905.1 Clostridia bacterium | reverse complement strand
GCTTTTTTGGTGATATCGTTTGGTTTTTGAGGTGATGGGGTTTCGTTTTGGGGTTGACGGGGTTTAGTTTTTGGGTTGAACGATGATAGCGGCATCGCTTTTTGCCGCGCCTTCGTCCCCTGCTTTTGCAATGCCTTCTTCCCCTGCTTTGGCAAGGCGTTTTTGCTTGCGTTCCCAAGCAAGGCGACGTTCTTCCTTCTTTTTCGCGCGCTCTTTTAACACCTCGCGAAAGGCGGCGGTAGTTGCCGTGTACGCCTCGTAATTTGCCGACGTGCCAGCCTCCCCTCCGTTTGCCGCAAGTAGCTCGCACGGGGAAAGTTGCGCCTTTTCACACATCTTTTGGAAAACGAATAGCGTCATTTCGGCATCTTCCATAGAGCAATGGGCTTGAAAGGTTACGCCCAGCTCGGTTGCAAGGCCGTTTAGCCCGCGGAGAGCGTTAAAATCGCCCGCCTCCTCGGCGGCAAGCACCTGCGTATCCCAAAAGCGAAAGCAAAGCGGGGGCAGGTTGTATTTGGCGCAATCCAAATTTAAGTAGCGCACGTCGTTCATGGTGGAGTGTCCGATTACGATGGTATCGGGCGCTTCGATAAGGGATTTAATTCTTTCGTATACGGCGGGGAATTTAGGCATTTTGCGGAGCATTTTATCGGTATAGGGTAGTACGATTCCCTCTCCGCTTTTTGCCTGTACGCGAATTTTCGTGCACGGGTTAATTAAAATATCATCCTTTTCCAGCACGGTAAAATGTTCGTCCGTTAAAACGTAGCCAAACGAAAGAATGTGCGCCGCCGTTTTAGAAACCATGGCGCATTCGATATCAAAGGCTAAAATTTTCATAAGCCTTTTCTCCTTTCGGTATTTTGCAGAAAGCAGCGGGCGCTAACCGTGCCCGCTGCAAACGTTTTATAATTGGTATGGTTCAAAATTATGCAAAGACGTAGGTGCTGAGTTCTTTTGTCCAGCTGCCGATACCCGTATCGTCAATTCCGCCGTTGCATTTAAAATGCGTTTTGCCCGATTTTACGCGGCAAACAATATGCGCGCCGCCCGTAAACTTGATGGTCGTGTCTGCTTGCACGCCTTCGTCCTTGGTGCTTTCTACGGTCAGGCGTCCGCCCGAAACGGTAACACTTGCATTGGTGTTAATGCCGTCTGCCTTGGCAATTACGGAAACGGTTGCGTTGGTTAAAACAACCTCGCCTGTCGCTTTAATGCCGCGTTGTTTTACGAAATCGGTATTATTAATTGCGTTGCCTGCGGTAACGGTAAGGGTGGCGTTGGTTACGGAAACCGTGCCCGAACAGTTAATGCCGTCGCCTCCTGCCGTTACGGTAAGCGTGCCACCGGTCATTTCAAACGCGCCTGCAAGCGCAACGATTGCGCCGCTCACGTCTTCGGCATTGCCGCCGAGGTTAATACCGTCGTCGTTCGATTCCACGGTAATTTCACCGCCGGAAATCGTCATCGTACCGTTTGCTTTAATGCCTTTGCGGCTGGGCTTGTTACCTGCGTTATCTGCCGTGGGGGCTGCCGCCTTGGGGTTGCCCGCAAAGGCTTTTACCGTGCCGCCCGTAATGGTTACGTTTTTGGCAATGTCAAACGCGTCGCCCGCGGTAGTGGTTACGGTAACTTCGCCGCCCGCAATAATGAGGTTTCCCTTTTTTGCCTTTTCGGAATTGATATATTCGGTACGAATACCGTCGCCGTTTGCGCTTTCTACGGTAACGTTTGCGTTTAGTTCCATTTCGCCGTCGGCAGAAACTGCGTGATCTACCGCGCTGGCAATTAAAGTGGTTTCTTCAATGGAAAGGTCTGCGCCGCAACGGATTGCGCTGTAGTTGGTACCTACGATGCGCAACGTACCCGTGCCGAGGATATTCATATCGTCTTTGCTATGTAAAACGCCGCGCGGCTTTGCGCCGTTGCGGTTGGTATCTTGCAATACCGTTTCCGTTTGATCGGGAACGTACACGATAACCTTATCTGCCTCCTCTACGTAAACGGGGGCGGAGGTAGCGCAGGTAAGGGTTAAATTATTTAAGGTAAGCTGCACGATAGAAGCGGGGGCGTTTACCACGATTTGTCCGTTTTCCGAGCTGCCGCTAACAACGTACACGCCTTGCGTGGTTACGGTTGCAACTGCGCCTGCCGTTTGCGCCACGCCCGAATACACGATATCGCCGCTAAATTCAATGCCGTTTTTCGCTACGAAAATTGCAACGAAGGTTGCCGTTTCATCCCCCGAAAAGGTATCTGTTTCGCAAAGCTTTACCTTGCGCGTTTCCGCATCGTACCAACCTGCAAAGTCTTTATTTTCCGCTTCGGGTACGGGGAGCGCGCCGATTGCCTCTCCTGCCGCAACGAAAATAGATTCCGTTTCTCCCGTTTCTTCGTTGGTTAAAACAATCGTCGCCTTTTCTTCTACCGAAGGGGTAACGCTGGGCTCAATGGTCGGCTCTACGCTAGGCTCAATGGTCGGCTCTACGCTAGGCGTTGCCGAAGGAATAACGGAGGGCTCTACGCTTTCTTCTACCGAGGGTTCAACCGAGGGGGCAATTACCTCCATACGGTATTCCTGCTTTTCGCATTTAGAACATTCGTAAAGAACCT
>JAFOHH010000005.1 GCA_017421905.1 Clostridia bacterium | reverse complement strand
GAACGGTTTGCACTTCGGTAAGCGTAATGGTAGCAACGCCGTTTATAAAGGGATAGCCCTCTGCATTTGCCGTATAGCCGGCAGGCGCTTCGCCCATCAGCTTTGCAACTAAAGTGCTATCGGTAGCAAGCGTTTTGGTTGCGCTGCCGTTTGCATCCGTTGCGTTAGGGAGAAAGGGATAGCAGTTGGTATCGTTGCAGGCTTGTACCATAACGCCCACAGCGGGAGTGCCGTCGGGATACAGAACGATAATGGTATACGCCGTTTCCGCAGGGGTTTCGCTGGGCTGAGCCGAAGGCGCGGTAGAAGGCGCAACCGACTGCTCTACGCTGGGCGTGGCAGAAGGCGCAGGGTTTCCGCCACCACATGCGGCAAGGCCCAATAAAAGGCTGCAACACATTAAAATAGTCAATAGTTTTTTCATACATTTCTCCTTATCGAAAAATTCGATTTTTCATCTTTTAAGAACGATTTTTCGCTCTTTGGCGTATCCTTATTATATAAGGGCATATTACACCGCTACTATTATATAAGATACCCCTACAACTTGTCAAGTTTAATTAGTAAAAACAACGGAAAAAAGCCCCAAAGGGAATCCTTTGGGGCGATACTTCTTTTGTATACGATATTTCTTTTAATGAACGAGTTTTGTTAAGCCTTTATCATGATGCCGCAAGCAGTGCGACAATCCGTTACATTAGCCTTTTACGCTATAATTGGGGGCTTCCTTCGTGATATTGATATCGTGCGGGTGGCTTTCGATAAGCGCTGCGCTGGTAATTTTAACAAAGCGCGTGTTGTGGCGCAATTCTTCGATATCGTGAGCGCCGCAATAGCCCATACCTGCGCGTACGCCGCCCATCATTTGGAAGATGATTTCCGCAACCGTTCCACGGTAAGGAACGCGGCCTTCCACCCCTTCCGGAACGAGCTTTTTAGCGCCTTCTTGGAAGTAACGATCGCCGCTGCCGAGCGCCATTGCGCCAAGCGAGCCCATGCCGCGGTATACTTTAAAGCTTCTGCCTTGGTAAATTTCAATTTCGCCCGGGCTTTCCATCGTTCCTGCAAGGAGACTACCCAACATAACTGCCGATGCACCGCCGCCAAGCGCTTTGGTGATATCGCCGCTGTACTTTAAGCCGCCGTCTGCAATGATGCGTTTGCCCATTTTATCTGCCATTTCTGCGCAGTCCATAACTGCCGTCATTTGCGGAACGCCGATACCTGCAACCACGCGCGTGGTACAAATAGAACCGGGGCCGATACCTACTTTAACAACGTCTGCGCCGGCGTTGATGAGGTCCTTCGTAGCCTCTGCCGTAGCAACGTTACCGGCAATAATCGTAAGGTTAGGATAACGCTTTCTAATAGCGGCAACCTTATCTACTACGCCCTTGCTGTGGCCGTGAGCGGAGTCGGTAACGATAGCGTCTACCTTAGCGGCAACGAGCGCCTCGAGACGGTCGAACGTGTCTGCGCCAAAGCCTACTGCCGCGCCTACTAAAAGTCTGCCGTTGGCATCCTTTGCGGAGTTGGGGTATTGAATGGCTTTTTCGATATCCTTAATGGTGATAAGACCCTTTAAGTTGCCTTCGCTATCTACCAAGGGGAGCTTTTCGATGCGATGCTTTGCGAGGATGCGCTTTGCATCTTCTAAAGAAGTGCCTACGGGTGCGGTAACCAAATTTTCCTTGGTCATTAAGTTTTTAATGGGTTGGTTGTAGTCCGTTTCAAAGCGCAAGTCGCGGTTGGTTAAAATGCCAACGAGCTTGCCGTTTTGCGTAATGGGAACACCGCTGATGCGATAACGCTCCATAAGCGTAAGGGCTTCGGAAACGAGATTATCGGGCGAAAGATGGAAGGGGTCGGTAATAACGCCGTGTTCGCTACGTTTTACGCGATCTACCTCTTCTGCTTGACGCTCGATAGACATATTTTTGTGAATAATACCCATACCGCCCTCTCTTGCCATAGCAATTGCAAGGCGGCTTTCGGTAACCGTATCCATTGCGGCGGACAAAATGGGAATATTGAGATGCAGGTTGGGAGCGAGTTCCGTGCCCACTTTAACTTGGCTGGGAACCACGTCGCTTGCAGCGGGAATAATGAGCAGGTCGTCGTACGTCAATCCTTCTTTTACGATTTTGTTCATAAAGCAATCTCCTATAAGTAAAAAAAATTTTATATAAATTGAGTAAAATGAATTTCCTTAATTAAATGCGGCTAACCCATAAACGCATTTGATCGATATAATACATATTTTCGGGATCTTCTTCTAAAAGCAGGGTGAAAATAATGCATTGATCTTTAGCGATGTCCTGCATTTCCGAAGAGGGGGTTTGCGGACATTCTTGCGCTAAAAACAAATATAGGTTATTGAGGTATGACGCCAGGTCTTGTGCAACGCGCACGTCTTCTCTCTCTATTACCTCGTACAGCAAATACTGCACGGCGTTATTGGCAGGATAAGCGTCGTTTACGGTAAGGCGAATGGCGGAAAGCGCTTCTTCCTTTTTTTCCGTGCGGTAAAGAGCAAGGGCGTAGCTACCGCAGACATACTGCGCATACGCACCCGTTATAGCCCCGTCGTTTACCGCTCCATCGCGATAAGCGCAGTAAGAAGCGTAGTCGCTTGCCTCCATTATTTTGGGGCAATACTTAACGAGGTGTTTGGTACTTTTACCGGCAACGGCGTAATCGATTAGCGTGCCGAGGTTTTCCGTATTCGGACGGCGCGTATAGGCAATTTCTTGAAAATTAGCCCCCGTGCGATACATTCCCAGCCCCGTTGCGGCTTTTGCAAACTTGGCAGGCGAGAACAACGCTGCAAGTGAAATCCATATTACGGAAAGTGCAACGAGTATCACTGCGGTTATGAAAGCGGTTTTTGCAATTAACTTATTCATACATATCCTCGGTTATTGTTTTTTATTATAGCACATTTCTCATAAAAAAAGCAACTGCTTTTTTAAAATTTATCGGCATATTTCTGCAAAAGTCGCCGTATAAATAGAAAAAACCAACGGAGCGAATTATGTTAAAAAAGCTATTTGCACTTATTCTTTCCTTTCTTGCCTTATTTTGCCTTTGGGGATGCGGTAAAAATAACGCCTACAGTAGCCGCGTTTCGGAAAATTTAAACCGCTTATACGCAGGCGAAAACGACGGGTACGTCCTTTCTGCCGCCGCAGGATTAAGAGAGCAGCCTTACCTTGCAGACGGCGTTGTGGGTACGGTAATTCCCTTTTTTCGCATTAAGGTTGTGCCGAGGGGCGAATGGTCGGAGGGGGAGGAGTTTTCCCTTTCCCTACTCGTAGGGGAGGAATCTTACGGCGAAAAGCTTACCGTTTCCCCTTTGGGCGATTATCTTTCCGCCACCATTGCCGCCGAATGCCCGGAGGGAAAAGAGGTAACCGCGGTAATTTACCGCGACGGGCAGTCGCAACGCATTCCTTTAATCCTTGCCCAAACCGTGTCCTTTGACAGTGCGCTACGTACGGCGGTAAAAGCCCTTTCCGTTCAGCTTTCGGGCTACGTTGTTCGCGGAAAGTTTCAGGGGGAAATCCACGCACGGCTTACCAAGGTAGGAGAAACGATTTATTGGTTTTTCTCCTTTATCCCGCCCGAAAAGGATCCTCTTTCCGCCTTAATCGACGCGAAAGATGGCAAGCTGCTTGCCGTAAAGGACGCAAACGGCATTTTATCCCCTTCCGCCGCGCCAACGGAGAAAAATAAGCTGTAGTTACATATGCAGGGCATTTGGAGCAGCAGGCGCAACATGAAAAGCAGGTCGTAGCATTGAAAAGCGCGCCGCTGCATTAAAAGCACGCTGCAACATTGAAAAGTGCGCCGCTGCAATAAGAACACGCTGCAACATTGAAAAGTGCGCCGCAATTTAATTGCATAAACCGTTCGCCATTAATAAAAAAAGCACGCCGCGAGGGCGTGCTTTTATTTTGGGTTATGAAAAAATTTCGGAAAGGGGGTTGGCGTGATATAGCGCTTTGGCAAGCGTGCTATCCTCGATAAAGGCTATGACTTTCGTGCCGATAACGGAGGTTGCGTTTGCAGAAACAAAGGCGAACGCCACCCAAACGACGGCGAGGACCAACGAAACTAAGATAAACACACCGATAAAGCCGTCGATATACCGAAACGCCTTAAAGTCGCGTGCTTTTTTCAGTAACATACCAAGCATCATAAAAAATACGGTTACCGTAATTAAAATGAGCAGACCGGCAATCAGATAACAGCACAGCTTTCCACAAAGCTTGCCTAGAATTTCGGCAACCGTTCCCGTTTCTCCCGCCAGCATTTTATTGACGAAAGAAGCAAGCAGTTTAACAAGGAAGGGCGAAATACCCGCAGAAGAAAGAGCCGTAGCCGTTTCGGCAGGATTTCCACTAATTATTGCGGTAGCATACAGTTCCTTTTGCGCAAAGGAATGAATAAACGATTCGGAAATGGATTGTCCGAGCCCATCACCGAGCCATTCTGCCAGTTGCGGGGTAAAAAAAGATACGCCCACCGTACAGCCGATTGCCGTAAAAAGTCCGCAAAGAATATTGCTAAACCCTTTTACTCCGCCCACTATCGCCACGATCAAAAACGCAGCGAGGAGGATGACATCTAAAACCATAATTTACTCCAAAATTAAGTTTGTACTTTTTTTCGTTTCGCATACATAGCACAAAGATGGCTGATAAATGCAACGAGAACCGCCGTTTGTAACGCTAAGCCGTATCCGATATAGTTTTGTCCGTAAGTGGTTACAATGAGTACCAGCGTTGCGGCGTTTGCTAGGATAGCAAGCACGCAAAGGGGGAATAGCGTCCATTTTACGCCTACACGGTATTGATACGTGAAAAACGAACCCACCATCATAACCGCGCAAGACAAAACGCTTGTAAAAGAGCAAATACCGATAGCGAACACCGTTTGCCCTTTGCAAAGATTTTCAGGCAAGTTTTCGGCAAAGCGAAACAGCTCGCCCTCGGTAAACGGCTTTGCCCCGCTGTTTTTTAATAAGAGTAAAATTTCTTCGAAAGAAGAAACCCAGTAAACGCCCGTTTTGTACACGCAAGGAAGAACGCTGCACGCCACGGCCGCCGCGGCAAGCAGAAAAAGAAACACCATGCACCACGGATGCGTTTGCTTTGCAAGGCTGGTTCGAACAGGCCTTGTTGGCGCCGCCTCGGACTTTTGTTCTTTCAGTTCAAAGGATATTTGTGCCGATTGCTCCGCTTTTTGGCGCTCGAGCGATTCCCGTTCCTGACGCAGCTCGTCTAAAAAGGCGGTAAGGCTTTGTGCCGGAACGAAGATTTCGCCGCAAACGGGACAGGGTTTTCCGTCCTCGCAGAGCGTATTGCATTTGGGGCACGTTTGCATAATCTTTCCCCTTTTGTTCTTTTTATACTCGCATTATAAAACAAATTTTCAAGTTTGTCAACAAGTTATTTTTTTGCGTTGAAATTATCCTTCATGGAAACGATTTCCGAAAGGAGCAAGCCGCCGTTTTCGGTTTTTGCCGTTTTATAGTAGCCCGTACGGAGAATTTGCAATCTTTCCCCTTGCGGAATTTGAGCAAGATAAGCCTCCGCCTTTCCGTGTTTTACGGAAACGGAGTCGTAATTTAAGCGTTCGCCAAAGTCCTGACCGGCATATTCGGCGTCCTTTAATAAGGAGCTGTAACGGCGCAGTTCGGCATCGACGCAGGTTTTGGCGTCTACCCATTGAATAACGCCCTTGCATTTTACGCCGCTGGTATCGTTGCCGCTTTTGCTACCCTCTACTACCGAGCAAACGAGCTCTGCAGGGTTGCCGTTTTCGTCTAAAACGACGTCCTCGTACTTAATGATATAAGCGTTTTTCAAACGAACGTATCCGTCCTTTTTCAAGCGGTGATACTTGGGCGGAGGGTCTAAAGAAAAGTCGTCTGCATCGATGTAAATTTCGTCGCTAAAGGAAATTTCGCGGCTGCCCTTTTCCGGTTCGTTGGGGTTGTATTCAAAGGAAAGCGTTTCTTCTTTGGCGTTAATTAGCTTTACCTTTAAGGGGTTTGCCACAGCCATAGCGCGGTCTGCATGGATATTGAGATAATCGCGCGTAACGGCTTCGAGATAGCCGGCCTCTACTTCGGAATTTGCCTTACATACGCCGATGCGTTCGCAAAAATCGATAAGCGCTTCTGCAGGAATACCGCGGTTACGGATACCCGAAAGGGTAGACATACGGGGGTCGTCCCAACCGTCTACCGCGCCGTCTTCTACCAGCTTTTTAAGGTAACGCTTACTCATAAGCGTGTTGGTAATGTTAAGGCGGGCAAATTCGATTTGGCGGGGCGGATGTGCAAAGCCGCAGTTTTCCGTTACCCAGTTATATAAGGGGCGATGGTCTTCAAATTCCAGCGTGCAAAGGGAGTGCGTTACGCCTTGCATTGCATCGCAAATGGGGTGGGCGTAATCGTACATGGGATAAATGCACCACTTATCCCCCGTGCGGTGATGGGTTGCGCGGAGAATGCGGTAAATAACGGGGTCGCGCATGTTGATGTTGGGCGACGCCATATCGATTTTTGCACGGAGCACCTTTTCGCCATCGGCATACTTGCCCTCTCTCATTTCGCGGAAGAGGGTTAAGCTTTCTTCTGCCGAGCGGTTACGGTAGGGGCTTTCTTCGCCGGGCTGGGTAAGCGTGCCGCGGCGTTGGCGGATTTCCTCTGCCGTTTCGTCGCTGACGTACGCCTTGCCTTCTACAATCAGTTTTTCGGCAAGCTCGTAAATTTTATCGAAGAAGTCGGATGCATAGTGAATTTCCGCCCAGGAAAAGCCCAGCCATTTAATATCCGCTTGAATGGCCTCTACGAATTCCGTTTTTTCCTTGGAGGGGTTGGTGTCGTCTAAAAACAGGTTGCATTTGCCGCCGTATTTTTTAGCGATACCAAAGTTAATGCACATACTTTTTGCGTGGCCTACGTGCAAATAGCCGTTGGGTTCGGGCGGAAAACGCGTTTGAATGGCGGTTACCTTACCCGATTCTAGCTCTTCGTTAATAATGCTTTCGATAAAATTGGTTGCTTCTACCATAAATTTGCTCCTTGCATGAACGGAAACGGGTAAAGCCGCTTCCCTTTTTTATGTGGGTACGGGCGCAGCCGATAAACTGCGCCCGTGAAATACGTTTTTGCGTGCGGCGTGCCGATTAGAACAAGCCGGAAATTACGCTGTCGTTATCGATATCGATGCGTTCTGCAGCGGGGCTCTTGGAAAGACCGGGCATAAGCATGATAGGACCTGCGATTACGACGATAAAGCCTGCACCGCCCTTTACAACGACGTCCTTAACGGCAATTTTAAAGCCTTGGGGACGGGAAAGAAGCTTGGGATCGTCGGAAAGAGAATATTGCGTTTTTGCAATAATTACGGGCAAGTTGCCGTAGCCTTGCTTTTCGAGCTCGGCAATTTTGCGATCTGCAACCTCGGTAAATTCTGCACCATCGCCACCGTAAATGCGGGTAACGACTGCGTTAATTTTATCCTTAACGGGTGCATCGAGGGGGTAGGAGAAGTTGAGGGTGGAGGGCTTTTCGCAAGCGGCAACAACCTTTTCAGCCAGCTCTACGCCGCCTTTGCCGCCCTTTAAGAATACGTCGGTAAAGGCAACTTCTACGCCCTTAGCGGTAACGGCTTCGGTAACGAGGTCGATTTCCGCTTGCGTGTCAGATGCGAAACGGTTAAGCGCAACGACAACGGGCTTTTTGTATACGTCGGTCATGTTTTCAACGTGCTTCATAAGGTTGGGAAGACCGGCTTTAAGCGCTTCTAAGTTTTCTTCGCCAAGGCTTGCCTTTTCTGCGCCGCCGTGCAATTTAAGAGCACGGATGGTTGCAACTACTACGATTGCGGAGGGCTCGATGCCTGCGATGCGGCATTTTACGTCTAAGAACTTTTCTGCGCCGAGGTCTGCACCAAACCTGCTTCGGTTACAACGTAATCGGCAAGGCTCATTGCCGTGTAGGTTGCGCGGATACTGTTGCAGCCGTGTGCGATGTTAGCAAACGGGCCGCCGTGTACGACTGCGGGAGTGCCTTCTAACGTTTGAACGAGGTTGGGGTCGATTGCTTCTTTTAAAAGGGATGCAACTGCGCCAACAGCGTTGAATTGACGGAAGTATACGTATTCGCCCTGTTCGTTTACACCGATGATGATGTTGCCGATACGCGTTTTAAGGTCTTCGATATCCTTGGAAAGGCAAAGAACTGCCATAATTTCGCTAGCGGCGGTGATGTCAAAGCCGCTTTCGCGTTCTACGCCTTGACGGTTTCTACCGATTACGATATCGCGCAAGGATCTATCGTTCATATCCATACAACGCTTAAAGTAGATTTCTTTAAGGCCGAGTTCGTTGCCGAAATAAAGGTGATTATCTACGATAGCGCAGATGAGGTTATTTGCCGCGGTAATGGCGTGCAAATCGCCCGTAAAGTGCAGGTTGATGTCTTCCATCGGCATAATTTGTGCGTAGCCGCCGCCTGCAGCGCCGCCCTTGATACCGAATACGGGACCGAGAGAGGGTTCGCGAAGAGCAAGACATACGTTTTTGCCGATTTGCTTCATACCGTCTGCAAGGCCGATAGAAACGGTGGTTTTACCTTCCCCTGCGGAGGTGGGGTTGATAGCGGTTACGAGGATCATTTTTGCTTTAAGATCCTTTCTCGCTTTAATCTTTGCCTTGTACTTGCCGTAGAGAGTGAGGTCGTCTTCGCTAAGACCGAGTTGACTTGCAACGACGCGGATGTCTCTCATTTCTGCTTCTTGTGCGATTTGAATGTCAGTTTTCATAACCTAAACTCCTTTGGGCTTTTTGCCCCAAAAAAAATTTGAAATGAATTAAAAACGCTGTTTGCGTTTGGGGAACCTCTCCCCAAGGGTTTTCGCTGCTAGGCGAAAAGGGAATTGCCGTTACCGCCGTGGAAAATTCCGCCGCGGCTTTCTTTGTTAATGCTTGCCACCGCAAAAGTGGGGGAGCCGTAACAAATCCTTATGGCTTTTATATAATTCGCCGCACGGCGTAAAACCGTACGGGGTGAGATCAAACCCAAAGCTGCCGTCTGCATACACGTCGTCAAACGGGCCGTCCATAATTAAATTAATGGTTGCGCGGAGAATGAGCTCCTGGTAATTGCCGTATTCGTTTTTGATTACGAATTGCTTGGTAAGACCGCCTGCGGCAACGTCCTTTCCGCCCTCTTCTACCACGTAGTAGAGATAGTATTCGGGGTTAAGTTCTAATCTTGCTTGAAACACGAGCCTTCCTCCTTAAGCATATCCGACAAAAACGGGCAAGTTTTTTGAATTAGAGGATAATTATACCTTAATTTTCAACCTTTTGCAACTCTTTTTATTGCATTTTTTGCAAACTATGCTATAATTTATTTAGAAAATTTTTCTTTGGAGGGTAAATTTTTGGATACGCTTATTCTGCAAGCCTTAGAAAGCGTGCGCTGCCCCTTTTTAACGGCGATATTTTGTTTGTTCACCTTTTTGGGCGACGAACTGCTTTTAACCGCGGTAATTGCCGTCGTTTATTACGCAATTAATAAAAAGCGGGGCGAAACGCTGATGATGGCCGCCCTTAGCTCGGCAGGCATAAACGGTGCGATAAAGGACGCCGTGCGCCGCCCCCGTCCCTTTCAAAAGGGCGTTGTAAAGGCCGTTAAGGTAGAAAACCTGCTTGCCTCTACCACCTCGATAGAAGGGTCTTATTCCTTCCCCAGCGGGCACTCGATGAACGCAGGCGGCTTTTACGGGGCGTTTGCCTCTTCCTTGCGCAAAAAAGCCGTGTACGCCGTGTGCGCGGTTATTCTGCTCCTCGTTATGACCTCTCGCCTATACCTCGGCGTGCATTACCCAAGCGACGTGCTTTGCGGCGCGCTTCTCGGCGTGGGCGTGGGTATATTTTGGGCGTGGATGAACGAAAAACACACCGCTACTGCCCCCTACATCTATCTTGCCGTTGGCGCTCTTCTTTGCGTTTCCCTTTTTGGGGCGGAAAGCGAAGATTCGTTTAAGGCGGTGGGCAGCATTATCGGTAGCGCGGTTGGTCTGATTATCGAACGCCGCTATATTCAATTTGAAATGCCCAAAAAGTGGTGGAAGGCAGCCCTTCGCGTTGCGCTTGGCGTGGCGATTATTCTCGGCTTAAAGGCAGGACTTAAGGTGGTATTCCCCAACGAAAGCCTGTTCCATATGCTGCGCTACTTCCTCGTAATGGGCGCGGCAACAGGCGTTGTTCCCTTCCTTTTTAAACCGCTTAAAATTTAACGCTTTCCCCATTAAAGTTTACGGTTTTACAATTTTCCGTTTTTAGGTAATAAAACCCCGACGCCGACGCGCCGGGGTTTTTTGCTTGCAATAGATTTGCTTGTTCTTTTTTTATGGTTCTATTCCGCTTTTTCGCCTTCCCCGGTAGGAGAGTCGTTTTTTAAGCCCGCCACACCGTATAATACCATATTGCCGATTTGGCGCGAAACGTCCTCGATGGGTTGCGTTCTTCCGGAGTTAAACCATACGCGGTACGCCGCTACCATGCCAGAAGAGATAAATTCTACAATTGTACCCACGTAAACGGGATCTTTGTTTAGGCTGGCTTGCATTATGGTATCGTACATTTTGCGTTGCAGCATTTTGCCTATTTTTTCGGTAGCGTGCGAGGGGCTTTGAATGCGCATTAGATGACCGAAAAAGTCTAAATCGCTACTAAGCGCCTCGGTAAGCTTTTCGAACATAATTAAGGGATTTGCCAAAACCTGCTCGTAATTCACGTCCTTAAACACGCGCGAAAGCGTTTCTAAAAGGTCGTTTTCCACCTCTTCTAAAATATCGTAAACGCCTTTATAATAGTTGTAAATGGTTTTGCGGTTTACGTCGGCACGGTCGGCAATTTCTTTAATGGTTATTGCACCGAAATCCTTTTCTGCAAGCAGGTTTACAAACGCGTTGCGAATAGCGCGCTTTGTGCGAAATACGCGGCGATCGATTTTTTCTTCGTAAAACTCCATTTCAAGCCCTCCCATCCGTTTGGTTTTCGCCTTTGGGTGAATTTGTGTTTTTCTACACATGAGGCATTATACCACGTTTGAGAAAAAAACAGCAAGAGCCTTTCGCCACACCTTTTTCCTTTTATGGGGAATTTCTTTTTATCGGCAAAAACGTCTCTGCCCCAAGTGCGTTTACCGCCTTGCGAAAAATGCCGCTAGCACGCAAAAACGCCCCTCTTTGCGGAGGGGCGTTTCATGATTGTATGGTGCTTGCGCGAAAAAGGGATAACCCTATGCCGCGTTAAGCTCTTTTCTTTTTGAAGAGGAAGAGGGCGATTGCGAGGAATGCGCCGATAAGCAGCATCGTTCCGCCGCCGTTGCCGCCGCTGGTGGGCGCAACCGTTCCGCAGGAGCTGCCGCCTTGTTCCTCCTCTTGAGAAGGTTCGGTAGTGGGAGCAACCGTGGGCTCGGTAGTGGGTTCGGTGGTGGGCGCAACCGGGGGTTCTACGGTAGGCTCAACGGTCGGTTCTACGGTCGGTTCTACGGTGGGCTCAACGGTGGGTTCTACGGTCGGTTCAACCGTCGGTTCAACGGTGGGTTCTACGGTCGGTTCAACAGTAGGCTCAACGGTAGGCTCAACCGTAGGCTCAACAGTAGGTTCTACGGTAGGCTCTACGGGGATAGCTTCTGCCGTTACCGTTACGGTAGTGGACAAATCGCCTGCTACAATCGTAACCACGTTATCGCCTGCGCTATAAACCGTTTTCTCCTCGGAGAGGGTTGCGGTAAACGCTGTTATTTGTTCCTTTTCGCCGTCTGCCCAAACGCCGTATACGGTGAAAATATCTGCCGTAAACGCGTCGCCTTCGGTAATCGTGCCTTCTGCAATCTCTACCTGCAAGCTAGCGTATGCATCTCTTGCAAAGGTTGCGGTAAGGGTAAGGCTTTCCGTTACGGTAAGGGTGCGGGTTGCATCGGTAACGCCGTCTGCCCAGCCCGTAAATACGTAGCCGAGGCTTGCTACTGCAGTAACGGTAACCTCTTCGCCGTACGCAACGGAGGTTGCCTCGCAAGTAATTGCGCCGCCGCTCTGGGCAACGAGGGCGAGGAAATCTCCTGCCTCGGGCGTTTCGTTTACTACCTCAAAGGTAATTTTTTCAAAGGTGGCGGTATAGGTTTGCGTAGATTTTACGTTGGAAATAACAAGTGCCGCGCTAGTAGAGGAATTAGACCATTTTACAAAGCGATACCCTTCGCTAGGAACGGCAACGACCTCGGCGGTAGATTCGCCGTATTTTACCGTTTGCTCCAGCTCGCCCTGCACGGTGCCGCCTTCGCCTGCGGCAAAGGTAATATCGTACGTTTTTTCGTAGAATTGAATTCTGAGCGTAGCGGTTTCCGACGTTAATTCAAAGCGGACGTTTGCGCTGGTGTTAAGCGAGCGGAGCTTGCCGCCGGTAAGCATTACCTTTATGCCAACTGCGCCGGGAATGGTGCAAGAAACGTTATATTCTTTTCCGCTAAATAAATTATAGTTTTCGCCAAGCTGTAAGCCGCCCTTATATTCGATGGACTGCGCAAGCTCGCCGTTTTCAATAATAATCGTTAAGTTGGAAAGGAGGAAAGTAGAGGTGTTAAGAGTTGCTCTGCTTGCATCTACGTAATAGTAGGTATCGCCTGCGGTGGAGTTTGCAATCTTATAATAGGTTTTTTGTTCTCCGTTATCGTCAGTAACCGTTTCCGTTCCTAAATAGATAAAGGTAAAGCCCCTTATTGCCGTATACATAGCCTTGCCACCCTTGGAAATGGGGTTCTTTTCCGTTGCTTTGCGAGCGGAAACCTGATTGCTGGTAACGTATTGCTCTTTGCTAAGGGTAAGTCCGTCCGATTTTACGAATACGGTAACGATTGCAGCGTTATCAAAGTAGTAGCCTACGAAATACAATGCGTCGTCTTTCGTGGTAGTTCCGTTAATAACGATTTTTGCGCCTGCAAGGTTTTCTGCTAAAAGCAGGTTGCCGCCATCGTCCGTTTTGTTGGTATAAACGGTAGTGCCGGCATTAATGGTTGCAATGGCGGGAGAAATTTTATCAATCGTGCTATCTTTATAGAAGGGATAGAAGGTTTTATCTTGATGAACTGCGCCGTTTTCCGTTTCTATAAACATCGTAATTTTGTGATAACCGGGGGCCAGACCAAACTTTTTAAAGGAATAGCGAATGTTATAACGAGCGTTATACGCCATAGGCGTGTTTGCATATTCGGGATATGCGCCCACTACGTCGGGAGAAGTGCTTTGGTTTAAGATAGCGTATACCTTATAATCTTCGCAATCGTCGATAATATACCAAATTTTCGTAATGCGAATACCGCAAATTGCCCAGCTATCTTCAAAGTTGGCTTCGTCGCTTACCTCGTTACCCGTGTAAGCGTTTACGTTAGAGTTGATATACTTCAGCGTAAATTCCGCCTTAACGGTAGTGTTTTCGGTAAAGGTGATGGTGCGAACGGGGTCGATAGATCCGTCCTCCCATCTTACGAACATATATCCGCTTTCGGGAGATGCGGTAATCGTAGTGGGAACACCTGCGGGGGCTTGATTGCCCTCTAAAAGTCCCTCTACCGTGCCGTTTGTTGCCTCTACGGTTACGGTTACGTTATTGGCTTTTTCCGCCGTAACGACAACGGTGGTGGTGATAGAGCCGGAGGTAATGGTAACGACGTTTTCCCCTTCCGAAAGGGTGGTTTCGCCGTTTGCCAAGGAAAGGGTAAAGGAGGTTACGGCTTTTTCCGTATTATTGTTGTATTTTCCGTTTACGGTAATATAAGATTTAATAGAATCGAGCGTATCGCCTGCGGTTACGGTTGCCCCTGCCGCATCGCACGTCGCCGTCATTTCGGTAAGCTTAACACCGCTAATTTTTACGGGAATGGTAGCAAGCGTTAAGCAGCCCTTATCTGCATAAGCGGAATATCTGCTATCGATTTTTACCGTTACGGTTAATTCGCCCACGCCTTTGGCGGTTAATTTGCCGTCGGTCGTAATGGTGGCAAGCTTGGTGTTAGAAAGGGTGTAGGTTGCTTTTGCTGTAACGCCGTCTAACTGCTTGTAATCAAAAATATTTACCGTCGTGCCTTTTACAACCTCTACACTGCCGTTTAAGGATTCTTTTCCTTTCATCAGGTTAAGGCTGAAGTTAGAGCCTGCGTAATATTTATTTTGGAAGGTGGAATAGTAGAAGGTGGAAACCTGCGTGCCGTTGGTAATGCGGTAAAGCGCAATCATAGGCTCGCCGCCGCCCAAAATGTTTTGAGGGTCTACCTTCATTTGAATAACGGGGTTACCGTGGTCGCCGTAAAGCACGTTCGTGTTTACGCCGTAGGATACGTAGTGGCCGCCGATTGCCATAAAGATGTTGGCATGCTTGCTTACCAGCTCGTTCCAAAGAGTAAGGCCGCCGTTTGCATCTTCAAGGTTTCTTCTTGCCTCGGAGTCATCCAGCACACTCATACCGCTTAAGTATGCGTGAGTGGTAATAATTACGTTATAATCGGGGTTGGAAGCGCACAAATTGTTTGCCCAAGCAATAATTTCGTCACGCGGGCCGAATTCTAGCGCGATAATCATATATTTATAGCCGTCTACTTCAAACTTGTGCCAGCTGTTATCCATGG
>JAFOHH010000063.1 GCA_017421905.1 Clostridia bacterium | reverse complement strand
GGCGGTGGTTTTGGTGGCACCGGCGATGGTGTCGACCGCTTCTACACCGGCGGCATCTTTTTGGGTGAAGTTTTCGCCGTAAGTTTTCTCTTTACCCAGTGTTTCGTTGGACGACAAGCACACAGCGCCTGTCACAACACCGGTGGCATCAACACCGCACATAATGACCATATCGGTTCCGTAACCCGCGGTGACCAGTTTGATGACGTGGCCTTTGTCGCTTTGTTCTTTGTGAACTTCGGTGACGGTGGCGGGAAGGGTGAGAGAGGAGGTATCCACTACCTCAAACCCCGTGCCGTCGGGCATAACTTCCAGCAATGCTTTGTTAGCCAAAGCGTTTTGGTTTTTTTGAATGGTGGGAGCCGTGATGGCGTTGGTTGTGGCAAGTAACACCGTTATCACGGTACAGATGCATACGAAAATGGTTAAGTTTTTAATGGTTACCCCAGTTGCGCCGGAAACGTTAATTGCGCGTTCCGCGGTGGAGAGAAGGGTATTACCGTTGCCGTCAAGGGTAATGCCTTTGTTAATGGTAAGAATGTCGATCATTTTTACGGTTGCCGTCAAGGTGATGGTATCGCCGTCTTGTGCGGCGGAAACGGCATCTGTTAAGGTGGAGTATTCCTCGTTGCCAATTACGGCTACGGTTGTGCTGTCGTATGCTTCTGCAGCCAAAACGGTAACGCTACTGGTGCCGACGATCATGAGAGATAGCATCGTTGCAAACAGCAAGACACAGCGCAAAATTTTCTGTTTAGTCATTTTATGACCTCCTTTAAAATAATACTATATTTTTTCCCAAATAATAAAAATAAAAAATGGGATAAATACGTAGTTACAATACACATTACGACTATTATATATGTATAAAAGCATAAAGTCAAATTTTTTATCAAAGATGTTGTAAAAATTTTCATTTTTTTTGGCTTTCTGCCGCTTACGCGAAATAAAATCGCTATGGATATTGACAAACGCTCCCGATTATGCCATAATGATAAAAAGGAGAAAAACGGCTATGAAAAAAAGCTATCGGATACTCTCAATTTTTCTCGCTATGCTATTTGCGGCAAGCTTTGTGACGGCAACCATGCTTTATGGCGGCGCGCGTTGCAAGCTAAATATTTGCGGGTATGGCGGAACTGGCAGACGCGCTAGATTCAGGTTCTAGTGAGGGCAACTTCGTGTAGGTTCAAATCCTATTACCCGCACCAAACAGTAGAAATCCGAACCTTTTTGGTTTGGATTTTTCTTTTTGCACAACAAGATTGACAGGCTTTGGTTTGTCGAATTTTTTATTTTCTTTGGCGGCGAAATACGATTCATCAAAATAATCATAATAAACGAATGCGTAAAGCGGAAACCGTTCATCGGCTTCCGTTTTTTCTTTCAAAAAAATATAAAAAACCGTTGAAAAAAGCCGTTTGGTGTGTTATACTAAAAACAAAAAGGGGATGCGATTCCCCAAAAAAGGAGAACACTTATGGTTAACGCAAAAGTACACGAACTCTTGAACCAACAAATCAACAAAGAATTTTACTCGGCATATTTATATCTCGATTTCGCCAACTATTTTAAAGCAAGGGGGCTGGACGGCTTTGCAAATTGGTATATGGTGCAAGCGCAAGAAGAGCGCGACCACGCAATGCTTTTCTACACCTATTTGCAAAATGAAAATATGACCGTTACGCTGGACGCAATTGCCAAGCCCGACAAAACCTTTACCTGCGATATGGACGTATTAAAGGCAGGCTTAGAGCACGAAATGTACGTTACTTCTTTAATTAACGACAGTTACGCTGCCGCATACGAAGCAAAGGACTTCCGTACCATGCAGTTTTTAGACTGGTTCGTAAAAGAACAGGGCGAAGAAGAAACCAACGCAACCGACCTCATTACCAAAATGGAATTGTTCGGCACGGACGCTAAAGGGCTTTATATGCTGAACCAAGAGCTCGCCGCAAGAGTTTATACTGCGCCCTCGCTCGTATTATAAGCTCGTATTATAAGGAAGTAATTATGCCGCACCTTTTGCTTTCTGCCGAGGCAACGGAGGGGCTTACGCTCGTTTTGCTGACAGCCGTTGGCGTGGGCGGAGCAACCGTTCTCGGCGCACTTATCGGATTTTTATTTCAAAAAGCGTCGCACCGTTTTTCGGATATCGTGCTTTCCTTTGCCGCAGGCGTAATGCTTGCCGCCGCCGTTTTGGGGTTGATTATCCCCTCGTTAGAACGGGGCGGAAAATACGGTATTATCATTACCGTAATCGGTATTTTCGTTGGGGCGGCATGCCTTAACTTAATCGATAGGCTGGTCCCGCACCTGCATAAAATGGTAGGGGAGGAGGGCGAAAGTCATCCCAATGCCAACCTTAACAAGGTGCTTTTGTTCGTGGCGGCCATAGCCATCCACAACCTGCCGGAAGGAATTGCCGCAGGCGTGGGCTTTGGGAGCGGAGATACGGCGCAAGCCCTTCTTATTGCGGGCGGTATCGCTTTGCAAAACGTACCGGAGGGCATGGTGATTATCGGCCCGATGCTGGCAGCCGGCGTAAAGCCGAAAAAGACCTTTCTTATCGCAATGCTAACGGGACTTGTAGAAGTTGTCGGAACGCTTATCGGCTTTGCTATCAGCTTTTCCGCAGTTATTCTCCCGTTTGCGCTTGCCTTTGCCGGCGGAACGATGCTGTACGTAATCAGCGACGAAATGATCCCCGAAACGCACGCCCACGGCCACCAACGCGGCGCAACGTACGCGCTCCTCGTCGGCTTTTGCGTAATGCTTATTACCGACGTTTTGCTCGGTTAACGGCATAACGGGTGCACAAAAAACAATCTTTTCAAACGATAAACGCCCCTCGGCAAAAGCCGAGGGGCGTAATTTTTTGTAGTAGGGTTTCGCCACGCGGGGCGAGTATTAAGGGGCATTCTTTTCCGCAAGGGGAAGGGGATACAAGGCGCGGGGCTTTATAGCGCGCGGATGGAATCGACGGGCTTTTTACGCGCCGCCGCTTGCACGGGCAAATAGGTTGCGCCCACGCAGGTAAGAAAGGCAATTCCGATTAAAAAGAGGAAGGAAAGCGCGCCGAACACGAAGATAGATGCGCCCAACCCGCTTGCAATTTCCGCATTCAATACGTGGCAAAGAATCAGGCTAAAGGCGGTGGAAATTGCCGTGCAAAGCAGGGTAATAAACGCCGATTCGGAAAAGAAAATTTTAAATACGTCTGCGCTCCTTGCCCCAACCGCGCGCAAAATGCCGATTTCCTTTTTCTTATACGAAATAGAAACGGAAATAAAGTTGGAAAGCAGTAGCACGGCAAAGGCGGCAAAGGCAAGCCCTACGTATAAAAACACCTTGGATGCGCTCTTTACGAAATCGTCTACCGTGGCAAACCGATCGGCAAAGGAAGAATAAATATCCATACGGCAATCGTTTTCGTCGTAGCTTTTGTTAAAATAAGCGTCCGTAACGGCGTTTGTTACCGCGGTTGAGCCGTTATAGGAAAGGAATAATTGATTGCCGATGGGAAAAGCGGGGCTTTCGTAAGCGGTAACGGCATCTACAAAGCTGGCAGAGCCCGTTTTTTGTTCTTCCCAAAGGGCGTTGAAATCGGCTTGCGCAAATAAGAGGGTGGGTTTTGCCCCGATTGCGCTGAATTTATCGCAAATTCCCACAACAGTTACCGTTTGCAGCTCGCCAAGGGGCGTACCGTAGTGGCAATCCAGCGTGCGAAAGGCTATCGTTTGCAGGGGGCATTCGCCGCTTGCGGCAACCAAATCGGATAGCGCCGCCGCGCGTTTTTGCGTATAATCCTCCGTCCAAACGCCGTTTAGCCATTCTTTTTGGTAAAGAACCAAGTCGCATTTTTCAAGCAAATCGCCGTAATATTGCGCGCGCTTTAAAATCGGCGAGGCTTCTTGCATAAACGCAGAGTAAACGGAAAAGAGCAAATCGCCCTCCGCAGGGGTAATAGTTCCCCACTTCCAGTCGTCGATCAGCAGCCTTGCGCCCCACTCGTCGTAGGCGGAATTTTCCGCCACGATGCGGGGAATATAGGCGTCGCATAGGGCGTATAATTCGTTTTCCGCGGTAATTTTACAGTCTTCAAAAAGGATGCGTGCGGCGTGTACCCACCATTCTGCCGAAACGATTGCCTCGCCCTTTGCAAGCGTCGTTTTATCTTGTGCAAAAAAGAGGGTGCCTGTAAGGTGGTTGGTAATTGCGCCGTAATTTCCGTAGCCCGTTTCTACGCCGTTTTCGTCGTAAAAATTAACTACGCGGTTTTGAAATTCCTCGTAATAGTCGTTTGTGCGGTTGCCAAAGTGGTTGTCTATTTCCTCTTTGGATAGCAACACAAGCTCGTGCAAACCGTCGCGCAGCTCGGTGTTTAATTGAGTTTCCAGCTTGCGGATCGCGCGATAATTTTCGTCGGTTACGTTGCCGTCGTCTTTCAGCACGTCGTATTTATCGCTTAGCGCGCCGCTTTGGAAAATGCCCGTAATAATGTGGTTTTCCTTTTCGCCAAAGTTTACCGCCCTGCCAACGAGGTCCGAGGGCGTTTTGGCGTTAAATTCGTTGCCAAACGCATCGTAACCGCCGCAGGCAATGATACTTTCCGCCATAAAGGAGGAAATGGCAATTTCGTTTTTTGCAGAAGGATATTTGCCTAGAAGAGTGGTGCGCAGGGAGTGGCCTTCGGGGAGGAAGGCGGCGTAGCTTAATTCTGCGGAATAGTAGCGAGAAGAGGTTTTCAAATCGATATACCGCCCGTAGGATATGCCTGCAAACGCCTCCGCGTCAAGGCTTTTGGCAAGGTCGGCAACTTCTTCTGCGCTAAAAAGCGCGTCGTACGTGGTGGTGTAGGTATGTACCAGTTCGCCGTACTCGTATTCGTTTAGCGAGGATTGGTATATTTTTACAAACCGCACGACGGCGGGGTTGGAATCCTTTAACGTTTGGCGAAAGGTTGCCTTGCTGTTATAAAAGGTCATGGTGGAAAGCAGCCCAAACAGCGTAAAGGCAACGGTGCACAAAATAATGGTAAAAATAAGGCGCAAGGGCTTATACTTTAAGCCGGAAAGTCCTATTTTTGCGGCGTGGCGCATGGGCAGGCGAGAGCGGATAAAACGGCTGTCCTTTTCGGTGTAGGTTTTTAGGGCAAGGGCGGCGTTATCCGTGTTGCGAAATACTTCTTTTTCGCCATTTTCGGTAATACGGGCGGCGGTTTTATAGGTTGTAACGTCCCGTTCGCCGCTGGCAATTACCGCCGGGGCGGAGGTCGCTCTTAAAAAGGTGCGTATGGCGGCAAAATCCCGTTCGGTTAGGGCGGCGCCGTTTTTTACACATAGCGTGTTTCCTACGGAAGAAAGGTTTTCCGATAGCGGCGTTTGCGCTTCTTTTTCCTTGCTCACGTCGGAAATAACCTTTCCGTCCATCAGCTCTATTACGCGGTCGCCGTACTGCTCGGCAAATTCACGGTCGTGAGAAACGACGAGCACCAGCTTGTCTTTAGAAAGCTTTTTCAAGGTGTCGAACACCTGCTTTCCCGTAGCGGAGTCAAGCGCGCCCGTAGGCTCGTCCGCCATAATAATTTCAGGCGATTTTACAAGCGCTCTCGCAATTGCAATGCGCTGCTTTTGCCCGCCCGAAAGGGTGTTGGGCTTGCGCTTGGCATACCCTTCTAAATCTACCTGCTTTAACAGGTCGTTTACCGTTTTTCTGTCCTTGGGCTTGCCTTGCAGCTCCAGCGCAAGCGAAACGTTGTCTTCTACCGAAAACTCGTTTAAAATGTTGTATTCTTGAAACACGAACCCAACGAAGGTATTGCGATAGCTATCGAAATCGCTTTGCGAAAAATCCTTACTGCTACGCCCCTTTACGATAATTTCGCCGCTTGTCGGGGCGTCTAGTCCGCCGCAAAGGTTTAGCAGGGTAGATTTGCCGCTACCGCTTTTACCCAGCAAAAACACCATGCCCCTTTCGGGAAAGCGCAAAGAAACGCCGTCTAGCGCCTTTACCTCGTCGCTTGTTTTGGTGGAATATATTTTCGTTAAGTTTACAACTTCCAGCATAATAATCTCCTTAAAGGCTATTTTCATTATAATATAAACGCGCGCCCGTGTCAAGATATATAATAAAAATACGATACAAGCGTTTGCCCGTGTCAAGATTATAAATCCGCACTATAAATCTGCGCCCGCGTCCAAAAGGAAAAGAAACGCTCCTTTCATTTGTGCATAAGTATACCCCCCCTCCCGGGGACGATGTCAAGCAAACAGAGCCTTGTAACAAAAAAAGATAAAAAAATTTGGAAAAGACAGGAAAAACAGTTGACAAACGGCGATAAAAAGAATATAATGCTCTACGGTTAGCAAATGCTAACCGATAATTTTTCCAAAGCGGTTAGCATATGCTAACTAATGGGCGAAATACAAGGAGGGCACAGCGTGATTTCATTACCTTTTGCAGCCGTAGGCGAAGAAAATATCATTAAAAAAATAAGCGGTAGTGCGGAAATAAAAGCCCGTTTATCCGCACTTGGCTTTGCGGTAGGCGCAACGGTAAAAATTGTAAGCGCCCCTGCGGAAACGTATATCGTTACGGTAAGAGATAGCCGCGTTGCGCTGACCAAGGAGCTTGCCCAAGCAATTTTTGTAAAGCCCCTGCCCACCGCAAAAAAAGCGCGCGGATTTTTCTTGTTCCGTAAAAGGGAAAATCAAGTCGCTGCCAACTGTTCTGCCGAGGCAGGCTACCCCAAAACCTTAAAAAATGCGGCCATTGGCGAAGTGGTAACCGTAAAAAAGTTAAATGGAGAAGGCGCAATTAAACGCCGTATTATGGATATGGGTATTACCAAGGGCACGCAGCTCGTTATCCGCAAGGTTGCGCCGCTTGGCGACCCCATCGAAATTAACGTGCGCGGTTACGAGCTTTCCCTCCGCAAGGAAGACGCGGAAAAAATAGAAGTAGAATAAAGGCTTTTCCCCATGCGGGGAAGAAGAAAACTCATAGAGAAGAAGAAAACCCACAGGGAAGGAGAAATCCCACAGGGAAGGAAAAATCCCACAGGGAAGAAACCTCCTAGAGAAGGGAAAAGCCCACCCCAAGCCGCCGAAAGGCGGAAACTTTTTGTTTGATAGTTAGCATTAGCTAACCACGCGAATAGATTACCGATTAATAACGAAAAGGAGAAAAATATGGACGTAAAAATTGCCCTTGCGGGAAACCCCAACTGCGGAAAAACCACGTTGTTTAACGCACTCACGGGGTCTAATCAGTTCGTCGGCAACTGGCCGGGCGTAACGGTGGAAAAAAAGGAAGGGCGGCTAAAAGGGCGCGAAGAACTTACCGCGGTAGATTTGCCCGGCATTTACTCGCTTTCTCCCTATACGCTAGAAGAAGTGGTAGCGAGAAACTACCTCATCGGCGAGCGTCCCGACGTAATTTTAAATATTATCGACGCTACGAATTTAGAGCGTAGCTTATACCTTACCACGCAGCTTGTCGAGCTAGGGATCCCCGTAGTAATTGCGCTAAACATGATGGACGTCGTGCGCAAAAACGGCGATCAGATGCAAACGGAGGAGCTTTCTCGCAGAATCGGTTGCCCCATCGTAGAAATTTCCGCCATGCGCGGCGAAGGGCTGGAAGAGGCGGTAAACGCTGCCGTTGCCGCGGCAAAAAACGGTAGCCTCGTACCCATGCATACCTTTTCGGGCGTGGTAGAGCACGCCGTTGCGCATATCGAAGAGGCGGTTTTGCACGAGGCAGAGGAATCTCGCCAACGTTGGTACGCCGTTAAAATTTTCGAGCGCGATGAAAAGGTAATAGAAGAATTAGGCATCGACCCCGAAAAGCTGGCACATATCGAAAAGGATATCGTCGCTGCCGAACGGGAGCTGGACGACGATGCGGAAAGCATTATAACGAACGAGCGTTACGTTTACATAGCCGAACTTTTAGAGGGCTGCTACAAACGCAAAAAGATAGGTAGCGTTACCCTTTCCGATAAAATAGACCGCGTGGTAACCAACCGTTATTTGGCGCTTCCCATTTTTGCGGCGGTGATGTTCGTGGTATACTTTATTTCGGTAAGCACGGTAGGCACTTGGGTTACCGACTGGATGAACGACGGCTTGTTTGGCGAAGGCTTTACGCTGTTTGGCAAATGGGTGCCCGGCGTTCCCGTTTTGGTAGAAAAGGGACTTACCGCAATTAACTGCTGGCCTTGGCTGCAAGGGTTAATATTAAACGGAATCGTAGCCGGCGTTGGCGCGGTGCTCGGTTTCGTACCGCAAATTTTAGTGTTGTTTTTATTCCTTTCCTTTTTAGAAGCGTGCGGATATATGTCCCGTATCGCCTTCGTTTTAGACCGTTTGTTTTGTAGGTTTGGGCTTTCGGGTAAATCGTTTATCCCCATGCTTGTCGGCACGGGTTGCAGCGTACCCGGTATTATGGCAAGCCGCACCATCGAAAACGAACGGGACAGACGCATGACGGTTATGACCACCCCCTTTATTCCGTGTAGCGCAAAGCTGCCGTTTATCGCTATGATGGCAGGCGCAATTTTCGGAGGGGCTTGGTGGGTTGCCCCCTCGGCGTACTTCCTCGGCATTACGGCAGTAGTGCTTTCGGGGCTTATTCTCAAAAAAACCAAACGCTTTCAGGGCGACGTTGCGCCCTTTGTTATGGAGCTGCCCTCCTACCACATGCCCACGGTAAAAAGCGTGGCGCACGCAACTTGGGAACGCGGCTGGTCCTTTATTAAAAAAGCGGGAACGATTATTTTACTTTCCTCCGTTGCCGTGTGGTTTGCAACCTACTTCGGCGTGGTAAACGGAACGTTCCGCATGCTTTCCGATGAAGAAATTTCCCACAGCATTCTCGCATACCTCGGCAAGGGCGTTGCTTGGATTTTCGCCCCCCTTGGCTTTGGCACTTGGGAAGCCGCCGTTGCATCCCTTACGGGGCTTGTAGCAAAGGAAAACATCGTCGGCACGATGAGCATCGTTTTGGGCGGCGGAGAGGCTTCCGTTTATGCGCAAATGGCAAGTATGCTCACCGTTTCGGCAGGCTACGCCTTTTTGGCCTTTAACCTGCTTTGCGCACCCTGCTTTGCGGCAATCGGCGCAATTAAGCGCGAAATGAACAACCGCAAATGGACGTGGTTTGCCATCGGCTACCAAACGGCGTTTGCATACGGCGTTGCGCTCGTCGTCAATCAATTCGGCAATCTTTTTAGCGGAAAATTACACGGAACGCTCAACGTTCTTTCCTTTATTGCGGCGGTTTTAGTCGTTGCACTTGCGGTATATCTCGTCGTTCGTCCCCAAAAATCCGCGCAAAAAAATAAAAAAGCGAAATAGGAGAAAGGCTTATGCAATGGATTGCAGATAATATCGGCTCTATCGTCGTTTGCCTGGTGGTTTGCGCTTTTCTCGGGCTGCTGATCTGTTCCTTAATCAAGCGAAAAAAGCAAGGGAAGGGCGGCTGCGGTTGCGGTTGCGACGGCTGTGCTATGCGCGGCGCGTGCCATCCCCAAAAAACGGATACCGATAAAAATGAACGGTCGTAAATTTTCATCGACCCCCCTTATAAACCGTAAAAGAAGGCGATTAATCGCCTTCTTTTTTTGAGAAAAGATGCTTGACAAATACCCTTTTGGGGTATAAAATGATAGAGAAAAACTAGAAAAACAAACAGGAGAACGGTATGAAAACGGAAACCTTTCGCATAGGCGGAATGCACTGCGCCGCTTGCTCGGGCGCGGTAGAGCGCGTTACCAAGCGAATAAACGGTGTTTTATCGTGTGAGGTCAATCTCATTACCGAAAAAATGACGGTAACCTACGACGAAACGGTCGCTTCTTTTTCCGATTTTCGCCGCGCGGTAGAAAAGGCGGGCTTTTCCATAGAGAGCTTGGAAACTCCCGACCGCCCCCTCCCCTCGGCGGACAACGCACCCTCTTCGGGCGGGCGGTCTATCCCCTCGGCGGATAACGCCCCCGCAACGCCCTTGGCGGACACCTCTTCTTTGCAGGGGGAAAGCGTGCAAACAACGCCCTTGGCGGAAACCGAGCAGCCCTCTTCTTCGCAAGGGGAAATTACCAAAGCCTCTTCTTCGCAAAGGGAAAGTACCACCCCTTCTTCGCAAGGAGAGCCTCGAAAGCCTACTTCTCGCCGCCGCACGGCGCTTACGAAAACGGAGCTGATTATCTGCGGCATTCTTTCCCTTTGTATGCTATACGTTTCTATGGGGCAGATGCTCTTTTCCGGCTTGCCCGTGCCTGCTTTTGCCGATTGCGATAAAAACCCGCTTGGCTGTGCGCTTACGCAAATTGCCTTGTCGCTCCCCGTGGCGGTAATCGGGCGCAGGTTCTTTATCGGCGGATACGGGTCGCTTTTTCGCGGACACCCCAACATGGATACCTTGGTTGCGCTCGGCGCAACGGCATCCTTTTTATATAGCCTAGCTATGACGGTTACCATTCCTTCCAGCCCAAGCGCCGTGCATAACTTGTACTACGAATCGGTTGCCGTCGTCATTACGCTCGTTGCGCTGGGTAAGCATTTGGAGCAAAACAGCAAGCAAAAAACCACTTCTGCCATTCGCGCGCTTATGAAGCTCACGCCAGACTCTTCCCATCTCGTTACGGAAAGGGGCGTGGAAACCGTGCCTACCTCTTCCGTTTGCGTGGGAGATTGCGTTCTTATAAAAGCGGGCGAAAAAATCCCCTTAGACGGCATCGTTATAAAGGGGGAAAGCGCGGTAGACGAATCTATGCTAACGGGGGAAAGCATGCCCGTTAGTAAACGCGTGGGCGATGCGGTAACGGGCGGCAGCTTAAACGGCGGCGGCGCGCTTACCGTGCGAGTAGAGCGTGTAGGAAAGGACACCACGCTATCTAAAATTATCGCCTTTGTGGAAGAGGCGCAGGCAAAAAAAGCACCCATTTCCAAGGTGGCGGATAGAGTTGCCGGGGTTTTCGTACCCGGCGTAATGGCAATAGCCGTGCTTGCCGCAGCCGTATGGTGGGCGGCAAAGCCGGAGGATTTTTCCTTTGCCGTTAAAATTTTTACCAGCGTACTCGTTATTGCTTGCCCCTGCGCTTTGGGACTGGCTACGCCTACGGCAATTATGGTAGGAACGGGTCTTGGCGCAACGCACGGCATTCTCATAAAAAACGGCGAGGCACTTGAAATTGCACACAAGGCCTCGGTTGTGATATTCGATAAAACGGGCACGGTTACGCGCGGAACGCCAACCGTAACCGACGTTTTAGGGGAGGAAACGCTTGTATGGGCGGCCGCGGCAGAAAGCGGCGCAACGCACCCCATAGCAACGGCAATTTTGCAAAAAGCGGATAGCGAAAATCTGTCCTACCCCATGCCCTCTGCGGCGCAAACGGTGGTAGGAAAGGGCGTGGTTGCCGAGGTAAACGGCGAGGAAATCGTCGTAGGCAAGCAGTCCTTTTTGCAGGAAAAGGGTGTAACGATAGCCGAATTTTCCTCCGCCGCACAAGAACTGTTCAAAGAGGGGAAAAACGTAACCTTCGTGGCAAAAAACGGCAAGGCGTTAGGGCTTATTGCCGTTTCGGACGAGGTAAACCCCACGGCAGCGGCGGCGTTTGAACGCCTGCGTAAAATGAAAATAAAAACGGCAATTTTATCGGGGGACAACAAAACGCGCGTGGCGGCCGTTGCAAAAGCGCTTGGCGCAGACGAGTATTACGGCGAAATTCTCCCCGAAGAAAAGGCGCAAACGGTAACGGCGTTAAAAGGGCGTTACGGCACGGCGATTATGGTGGGCGACGGCGTAAACGACGCCCCTGCTTTGGTAGCGGCAGACGTAGGCTGCGCCGTGGCAAGCGGAAGCGACGTAGCGGTAGATTCGGCCGATATCGTATTTATGAAAAACGATCCCGAGGACGTAGCGCGTGCGCTTGCGCTCAGCAAGTATACCATCCGTAACGTGAAACAAAATCTGTTTTGGGCGTTTTGCTACAACGCGGTGTGCATTCCCATTGCGGCAGGCGTGCTATATCCCCTTACAAATACCCTGCTTTCGCCCATGCTGGCGGGGCTTGCTATGGCGTTTTCTTCGGTGTGCGTGGTAACCAACGCCCTCCGCCTTCGCCGTAAAAAATTATAAAGGACGTACGGGCGTTCGCTCGCCCCTATACAGAAAAAAAGAGTGTAAAAGGAGAATAGTTATGGAAAGAAAAATTATCGTACCCGATATGCGATGCGAGCATTGCGTAGCCAGAATTTCCGGCGCGCTCACGGCCATTCAAGCCGATTTTACCATCGATTTACCCACAAAAACGGTTACCGTTTGCGGGGAAGAATCCGCTTTGCAGGCGGCGTTTGACGAAATTTACGACCTGGGCTTTACCCCCGAATTTTCGCGCGCATAAAATTTAGCCAAGCGGATTAACAGGGACGCATAAATTTAGCCAAGAGGATTTTAATAGCGCGCATAAAACGGGCGCGGCGGCAAATACTGTTAGGGGAGGAACTCTTATGACAGATCCGCACACCGCACGTGAAATTGCTTGGCGCATGTTTGCCAAAACGGGCAACCCTGCCTATTACGAATTGTATCGGCGTTTAGAAGAAGATGCCAAACGCTAAATTGTGCTTGCAAGGATAAAAAGCCAAGCGCTAAACAGCCTTGCGCTTATAAAAACTTGCGCTTAAAAAAAGCAAAACGCTGAATATGCCTGCCCAGCAAGGCTTAACCGAGAAAATGAAGTCCGTTTTACGGGCTTTTTTTCGTTTTTCTTGACAAAATTTTCGGGTGTGGTATAATGGAAACAGAATCGTAAGGGGCGGCGGCGTTCGGCAAAGCGTTGCTTCCCTAAATAAAGGAACTTTTATGGATAAAAAAACGACGGCGTTTGTTCTTCGCGCAAGCGATTATAAGGAAAACGACAAGCTGCTCACCCTACTTTGCGCCGAATACGGCAAAATTACGGCGAGCCTGCGCGGCGCGAAAAAGCCCAACGCCAAGCTAAAATTTGCATCGCAGCCCTTTTCGCTTATCGAATTCGTCCTTAGCGAGCGGGGCGGCTACCATACGGTAACCCAAGCGCAGGCGGCGGATATGTTTTACCCTTTGCGAGCCGACGTAAACAAGTTTTACGCCGCAAGTGCCATGGCGCAGCTGGTTTTGTCTTCCGTGCAAGAAGGCTCTGCCGAGCCGTTGCTGTTTTCCCTGGTGGGAGAAGCCTTTAAAAACCTGTGCTACGAAAAAACGGATGCGCGGCTGCTGCTTATTCGTTTTTTAATGGATGCGCTACAAATTTTGGGCGTGGGCGCAGGGTTCTCCTTTTGCGCCATCTGGCAGAAGCCATGGAGGATGAGATTTCCTGCTGCGCAGCACTCCTTCATGACGTTGTGGAAGACACCGACATTACCATGGAGGAACTGGCTAAGCAGTTCCCCGAAGAGGTTATCCAGGTTCTGAAGCTGCTGACCCACCGGGAGGATGTGCCTTATTTTGACTATGTGCGCAGTGTAAAAGCAAATCCCATTGCCGTGAAGATCAAACTGGCAGACATCGCCCACAACTCTGACCAAAGCCGATGCCCGGATATGAGCGATGCACACCGGCAGTATTTCCGGCACAAGTACGAAACCGCAAAAGCAATTCTCACAGAAGGAGACTGAACTATGGCATCCTGGATGGTACATCTGCGCATTGCTGACAAGCTGCTTGACCGGATTCCGGATATTTCTCCCATTGAATTTATCGTAGGAAATATCGCGCCGGACAGCGGTGTTCCCAATGCAGACTGGTCTGCTTTCTCTCCCCCTACCAACATATCCCACTTCAAAACCGAAGGACAGAAAGCCTGTCCCGACGCCTTCGCCGCCAAATATTTCACCGCAGAACAGCGTCAAACATACAATCCTCAGCCCTTCAGCTTTTATCTCGGCTATCTGACGCATCTGATAACAGATATGCTCTGGTCAGAAAATATCGTCTATCCGACACTGGACAAATATGCAAAGGCAGATGCGCCCGACCGGGAGGACTTTATCTGGAAGATCAAGGAAGACTGGTATGATCTGGATTTCAAGTATCTTCGGGACCGCCCCGGTTTCCGGGCATTCCGGGCCTACCTGGGTGCCGTTGGCTTCCGGAATACATTCATGGAGGAATTCTCCCCGGATGCTTTTGACGACCGCCGCCAGTACATCACCGCTTTCTATCTGGAGCCCAACGATCATATCGACCGGGAGTATCCTTACCTGACAGAAAAAGAAATGGATGCCTTTGTG
>JAFOHH010000062.1 GCA_017421905.1 Clostridia bacterium | reverse complement strand
GAAAAGAGGCTGCTTGGCATCGGCACGGGAAAGCTTGCAATACATATTTAGCGCGCGAGGAACTTGACCGGGGCGCTCTCCTTCCGGACAGGGAGAAATGGTGCTTTCAAAAATATTCCGCTCGAAAAAGGGCGTGGAATTTAAGAAATACAAGCTGTTGTGGTAGCCGTCCATACGCCAAGGCAGGCGTTCGTCGCGGTCGGGAACGTCCGTTTGCACGCCCACAAAGTTGGAGCGGAGCGTGTTTACCGTTGCCGTGGTAAAGGCGTTTACAAGGTCGTTATCAAAGGTGTATTCGCCCACCGTTTGCATATCGGAGGAAAGCTGCAAGCCCTCTGCAAAGGGAATTTGCTCGCTGCTTGCGCCAAGCACGCTTACGTAGCGGAAGCCGTGGTAGGTAAAGCGGGGCGTGTAGCGCACCTTTTTGCCTGCCGAAACAAAGGTATCTATGGGTTTTGCGCCGCGCATGTTGGCAACGTAGCAAGTGCCGTCCTTTCTTAAATGTTGGCTGTAAATAAAGCGCACCACCGCCCCCTTGGGGAGGTCGATTTCAAAGGTGGCAACGCCTGCAATATTCACGCCAAAGTCCAGCACCAGTCTGCCGTCTGCGCCAACGTGGCGGGAAACCTCGGGCAGGGTACGGATTACGCGTACGGGCTCGTTAATTTGCGAAAGGGGCTTTGCCTCCGTTGTAAATTCGCGTGCGGGGGAAAGAGCTCCTTCCTTTACAAGGCGGGGGAAATCGGCAGAGGAAAGCTCGCAGCGGGCATCGTAAACTTCGCCGTCGTAGATGTCGGAACTACGCAGCGCGCCCTGCGCGGTGCATAAAAAGGCGGAGTCGGTGGCTACAAAATCGGTATCGCCGTTTTCGTACGTAACGGTAAGGTATGCCCAAATTTTGGGGCGATCTTCCCCGTAAATGCCGCGTAAAACGCGTTCGCCAAACACGTTTGCCATGCCGATTCTGCCTGCGTACCAGCCGTCGGCGGCTTGCACTTCTAATATATTGTCGCCCGCGATAAGGCTATCGGTAACGTCGTGGCAAAGCACGTTGGCGTAGCGTAAAAATTCCGACCACTCAGCGGCAAGATATTCGTTTCCAACCTGCTTGCCGTTTAATTTCGCGCTGTATAAACCAAGCGCGGTGGTATAAAGGTACGCCTCTTTTACCTTTCCTTTTAGGGTGAAGGGGCGGAAGAATTGCGGCTGCGGCAGTTTTTTGGCGCGGCCTGCGGGGTGAAACTCGGTAGAGCCGTCCGTCAGCTTTTGCTTGCCGTAAAATTCCGTTTCTACGGAAGAGGTCGCCGTAACGGCGCAGCCCTCGGCAAGGTTTTCAATTCCGTTTAAAACGGAAATTTGCTCTAAGGCAAAGGCGTAGCCATTTTCCGAAACGCGTTGCATTTTATCGGCGGTAAAGCGCAAATAGCGCAGGGGGTTATTTAAGGGGAAAAAGGTGGGTTGGTTGCCGGGGTTGGGGTACGGGTCTGCGCTTTTATATACGGTAACCGCGTCCGAAAAATCCTCCTTCGTTGCGCTTTCCAAGGTAAACGCTATGGGGAATTTCATACCGGGAGCGTCGGGCTGGCAGGGCACGTCGAAGGGACGCGCGCCGTAAACAACGGCGTATTCCGCGCTTTTTACGCTGCCAAGGTCTACCGTAACGTTGGGGCGGGCAAAGGCGTTATCAAACACCTCGCTTTCGTAGCCTGCGTGCGCAGGAGAAAGAACGCCCTCTACTTCTTGACAATCAATCCATTTGGCAGGGAGCGAAGAGTAATCGGGCTCGGTGCGGAAAGCAACTTCTCCCTCGTAAATCTTTTCTTTGCCATCGGCTACCGTAGTTGCCGTAATTTTGGCAACGTAATTCGTCATATAACAAAGCTTGGGCAGGCGGATGCAATAGTTGTTTTCGCCTTGCTCTTTTACGCGTGCAACTTCCTTTCCTTGTGAAAAAATAGCAACCTCTACCGCGGTTTGCTTTGCGCCTTTGCGCGTGTCGGAAAGCGTATAGGAAATCCAAGCGTTTTCCGTGGTTGCGGTAAGATTGTTTTTTAACCCGCAAACGGCAATGTTTTGCATAAAAAAGTCTCCTTTAAAACCATTTTTTTCAGTATATAACGGAATGAAAGCGTTGTCAAGCGAAAGGCAAAAATAAAAAAAGAAAAATTGTGGTGAAAAATCCTTGCTTTTTTTGCGCGGATGGTATATAATAGTTTGGCTTGAAGGGGAAAACCTCCCGTTTAAGAGAATAAAGCGCTTTGGAGAGATGGTCGAGCGGTTTAAGGCACACGCTTGGAAAGCGTGCAAGGGTAACACCTTCGCAGGTTCAAATCCTGTTCTCTCCGCCACAGTCCCGTTACGGAAACGTAACGGGATTTTTTTGCGTAAAAAAAGGCGTTTAAGCAACAAAAAAGGCGCATTTCAAAACAAAGCCGATTTTTGCCGTATAAATATTATCTAAACTATTGAATAAGAAATAAAAATATGCTAAAATATAATTCAATAAGGATAGTTTAAAGGAGGTGGAAACCATAAAAGACGAATTTTCTTACTTTAACGAATACCATAAAACCACGGAATACAAAAGGTTTCCTGCCG
>JAFOHH010000061.1 GCA_017421905.1 Clostridia bacterium | reverse complement strand
CCAAGACTTACTTTCTCCAATACGACAAGCTTCATGATAATAATCCTGCCTTTCTTTCACAATAGGAACGGATCCAATAAAGTTTAGTTAACGAAGGAAAAGGAACGGATTGCGGCAATTAGCGCGTAAAGGTTGCTATTTTCCGCCACGCACAATAAAGCCGCACGCCATTCTGCAATCACGGCAAGCGATTTTTCGGGAACACCCAGTTTTTCGCCACGCTGCTGTAAATCTGCAAAATCCTCCGCATAGCCCGTTACGCGGCGTTGCAGATGGCAAGCAAGCTCCTTTTTTACTAAGGCGCGGCCCTCTTTGGTATAATATTCCCTTTGAGAGAGCGTTATCCATGCGCTCGGATCTTCCTCCGAATCGGCAAATTCGGAAAGAGCCAAAACGCGTTCTTTTAGGCTGTTATCCTTTCTTTTTTTGGAAAAATAGCGCACGGTGCGCAGAAAATCGGACGAGCCCTCTTCGTACGCGGCGGAAAAAACCTCTTCTATCGCCTGCTCTTTTAACTGGTGCGCCTCGCTATCGGAAAGCAGCTCGAAGGCGGGGTCTAAATCGGCAGCATAAAAATAACTTTTCAGCAAACTGCGACAAAAGGAGTGAATCGTATCTACCGAGGCAAGGGGGAGGAGGCGAATTTGCCGCGCCAAATGCTCCTCGCTATTCGCGTTTCCCGAGGCGAGGCGGTCGCAAATTTTTAGCCGCAATTTTTCGCGCATTTCCGCCGCCGCAAGTCTTGTAAAGGTAATAGCAAGAATTTCGGTTACGTCCGTGCCCCGCTCTATTAAGGAAAGAATGCGCTCTACCATAACGGTGGTTTTACCGCTACCGGCAGAGGCGGAAACCATTAAGTTGCCTTCGCCCTTATCAATGGCCTTTTGCTGATTTTCGGTATAAGCCATTTTACGCATCCTCCTTTTCGTCGTTATTTGTTCTACCCGTTTGTGTGGTTTTGGGTGCAGGGGTGGCAGGGGTTTTATCGGTGGAAGAGGATTCGCTATCCGTTAGAGAATCTTCGTTCCCTTCGGCGTGAGAAACGGCGGTTACGATTATCTCAGGTTTTACCTTTCCAACCGATCTCGGTGCGCCGTCTAGCGCCTCTTCTCTGCCGCAAATGCCGCTATAAGTGCAGTATTGGCATTGTTCGCCGTAGGGCGTGGGGGCAATAAAGCCTTCCTCCATTTCGGCAAGCGCGCCCTCCGTAAGCAGCTTAGAATAGGTAGCATACGCACGCAAAGCGTCTGCGGAAAGGGCGTTCGTGCTACGGCCGGCGGTGGAAAGCACCCCCTCCTTATTATAAAAAAGCGTTAGGTCGATTACCGAGCTTTTTTGCTTATCGAAGGGCTTTTCAAACGCGATATCCTGCTGGGCAACGGCATCGAGGTTCAAAAGGGTTTTGCCGCGCAGGCGCGTTTCCTCGGGTTCTTTTTCAAATTCGCGGCTGATGGGGAAATAATACGCACCGGCAAGAGGCTTATCGTAATTTTCCATAGCCGTATTCATATATAAGTAAAGCTGTGCCTTTGTTCCTACGAAAAGGTCGGACTCCTTAGTGGAAATTTCCCCCGTTTTGTAGTCGATAACACGCACGTAGTCGTCGCTTTCGTCCACACGGTCCATCGTTCCGCGAAGATACACGTTGCGCTTGCCCGTAAACAGCTTGAGCGGCTTTAACGCCTCCTTATACCCAAATTTTTGCTCGGCGGCAAGAATGCGGTATTTAGAGCGCGCAATTTGGTCGTATACGGTAAGGCAGGTGCGCTCCGCCTCGGCAATCAGCTCCTTAATCATATGCTCGTTGCGGCGAGAGGAGCGTTTTGCGGCAAACTCCTCGCTATTTGCAACCTCCTTGCAAATTTCCGCAGCAAGGGTGGGAACGTCTGCCCGTTTTACGCCGCCTTTTATCATGCGAAGGGCGAAATTTTCCAACACGGCGTGAATAAACGTGCCGCTTTCCAGGTGGTTTACTTCTGCCGTTTTCTTTTCAGCAAGGCGCAATACGTAGTTTAGAAAATGAGAATAGGGGCAACGGAAATAGTTTTCTAAAGAGCTGGGAGAAACGGTGCTCGGCACAACCGAGCCGTGTACCACCTTGCCCTCTTTTTCATTATTGAAATAATATACCTTGTTCTCAAACGAATAAATTGCAACTCCCACAGAACAATCATCATCCGTGCAATCTGGAATTTGCATTTCGTTTTGCATGGGCGCTTCGCTACTTAGGGGAGCTTGTACCTTATCAAGTCCAAACTTTTTCATAAGTGCGGAGAATTCAAGCTTTATAAATAATGAACGCAATTTTATAGCATCCATATCTTTTATTGCATAATTCTCAATATCATTATTGATTGGTGCATCACAAACAATAGTAGCAAGGAATTTAGAAGTGAATGCCATTTCACGACCGGCATCAAGCTTTGCTTTAATTCCACTAGAAAGAGAGGAGCTTTCATACTCCTCATAGAGCTTTTCAAGAGAGCCAAATTCGGAAATTAGCTTAAACGCACCCTTTTCTCCAATTCCGGCAACACCGGGAATATTATCGGAGCTATCACCCATAAT
>JAFOHH010000060.1 GCA_017421905.1 Clostridia bacterium | reverse complement strand
GGAGCTTTTCGTTTCACATTTCCCCGGCGCAACGTATGAAGTTCACCAAAATCAAAACGCGCCGCACGAGGCCTCGCTACTTATGTTAGATATTGAAAAATCCAAACAGGTGCTCGGCTTTAAGCCGCGCTATTCTGCAAGCGAAACCATCCGTATTTCCGTAGAATGGTATCTTGCAGACAGCAAGGGCGCAGATATGCTTTCCGTAACCCTAAAACAAATTGAGGACTTTTTGCAATGAAAATCGTCTTGACGGGAGCAAACGGATTTATTGGGCGTAACGTGAAAGAATGTCTTTCCCCTAAGCATGAAATTGTTTGCCTTTCTCATAAACAAATAGATTTAACGGACGCAAGCGCCGTTTTAGCCTTTTTAGAGCACGAAAAGCCAGACGCCGTTATTCACGCAGCGGCAAAGCCTGGACATCGCAAAGCAACCGATAGAGAAAATTTAACGCAAATTAATCTTGCTATGTTCGTTGCTCTTTTCGAGGGGGCAAAGCGTTGCGGAGCGAAAAAATTTATTCATTTTGGTAGCGGTAGCGAGTTTGATATGCTATCCCGCCCCTTACAAAACGTAAAGGAAGAAGAAATAGGGCAAGTGATTCCTCACGATGAAACGGGCTTTCCTCGTTACGTGGAAAACAAGCTACTTACCGCGGCAAATTACGGATATAATTTGCGGTGCTTTGGCGTGTTTGGCAAGTACGAAGACTACACCTTACGTTTTATTTCCAACGCCGTTTGTAAAGCCTTGCTTTCCTTGCCTATCACGATAAGGGAGGATAAAACCTTTTCCTTTTTATCCGTTTGGGATTTATGCCGTTTGGTAGAACGGTTTTTAATAAACGACTTGCCTTGCGGCGACTATAACGCCGTACCAACTGAAACCGTTACGATGCGAGAAATCGTACGACAAATTCTTGCAGAAACGGAAAGTTCTTCCTCCTTAACCGTAGAGGGCTGTGGTTACGACTACACGGGCAGCAACCAAAAGCTGCTTTCGGTTTTGCCTGACTTTACCTTTACCCCGTTTAAGCAATCGCTATGCGATTTAATTGCTTATTATAAAACCATTATCAATACCATAGAAAAAGAGAGCTTGTAATTATGGATACGAAACAACAAATTTTACAATTGACGAAGCAATATTACGAAGAAACTTTCGCAACGAAAAAGGACGTTCCTTTTCAAGAAGGCGACCGCGTAACCTATGCGGCGCGCGTGTTTGATGAAGAAGAACTGCTTAATTTAATAGACTCTTCTTTAGAATTTTGGCTAACGAGCGGCAGATACACCGACGCCTTTGAAAAAGGCCTTGCCGAGTACTTAAACGTACCCTACTGCCTTTTAGTAAACAGCGGCAGCAGCGCAAACCTGCTTGCGTTTATGACGTTGACTTCTCCCCTATTAAAAGAACGTGCCATTAAACGCGGCGACGAAGTAATTACCGTAGCCTGCGGTTTTCCGACCACGGTTGCCCCCATTATGCAATACGGGGCTGTTCCTGTTTTCGTAGACGTAGAAATCCCCTCTTATAATATCGATCCTAGCCTGTTAGAACGTGCATATAGCCCCAAAACCAAGGCGGTTATGATTGCACACACGCTTGGCAATCCCTTCCCCATAAAGGAAGTAAAGGAATTTTGCGACAAGCACGGCCTTTGGCTGATTGAAGACAACTGCGACGCTTTGGGCTCTACTTATACGATAGACGGCGAAACCCGCTTTACGGGAACGTGGGGCGATATTGGTACGAGCAGCTTTTACCCTCCTCACCATATGACGATGGGCGAAGGTGGTGCAGTTTATACCCGTAATCCCCTATTGAAAAAAATTGCACAATCGATGCGCGACTGGGGCAGAGATTGCGTTTGCCCGAGCGGCATGGACAATAAGTGCGGACACCGATATGACGGTCAGTACGGAGAATTGCCTAAGGGTTACGACCACAAATATGTATATTCACACCTCGGTTACAACTTAAAGGCAACCGATTTGCAAGCCTCTGTGGGTTGTGCGCAGCTTAAAAAATTCCCTTCCTTCGTACAAAAAAGAAAGGAAAATTGGGCTTATTTAAAGCAATTACTTTCCCCCGTTGCAGGCCAAATTATTTTGCCGCAAGCAGAAACGAATAGCGACCCCAGCTGGTTTGGCTTTTTGATGACGTTTGCCGATAACGCCACGCGCGACGGCGTTGCAAAGCTGTTAGAGGACCACAACGTGCAAACGCGCATGCTCTTTTCCGGCAACATCATC
>JAFOHH010000059.1 GCA_017421905.1 Clostridia bacterium | reverse complement strand
CGCACAGCCCGTAAAAATCAACGAAAAAAGAAAAGCGCGCCGCCCGTTTGGTTGCGCTTTTTGTCTTATATTGTCAAAAAACTGAAAAATTATAAAAAAAATTGTGCCGTTTTATCAAAAGTGTGCTATAATGGGAAAAAAAGGAGTTATGATATGAAAAAATATCAAGCCTTAACCGAGTACGTTGCACGATTAGAAAAGGACAAAAATTACGGAGCATGGATTCGTCCCGAGCGGCCGATTGACTCTGGCGGCGAATTTATGCCCTACGTTGGCGATTACGTTCGTTACACCGATACGGTTATCGATTTAATGTGCGAAATAGCCCATTTTAACGCCGAGCCCGGCATGGTAAAAAACGCTTTTAAGGAAAACGCCATCGAATACAACGAGTATAACTTAAAAAATTTCGATTTAACGCACGCCACGCCCGAGCTGATTATTTCCTTCCTGCAAAAGGTGGTAAAAAACGAGCGTTTCCGCGACGGCGCTTTTTTGGAGGCCTTGGAGGAAGGGTATATTACCAAGTGGTTAACCAAGCTTGCCGATATGGACGAATAGCCTTTCGGGTTTTTGTAAAAAAGCTTGCGTTTTACGATAAGCACAGCACCGCCCTTGCGGCGCGTAGCATTTCCCCCTATCTCTATTACGAAAGAAACCCCTAAAAGCAAGCAAAAGAAGCACGAAAGATAAAAAAGAAAGCCTTTTTCCGTAACGGAGAAAGGTTTTTTCATTTTCCAAGAAAAAAAATTTTTTGCAGCAAAAAGGTAAAAAATGGTAAAAAATAGGGCGTTTTACGGGTGTTTTCCAAAATTTTCCTCAAAAAACGGCGGTTTTTTTAGTTAAAAGCAAGGGTTAAGTATTCCTTAAAAAATCGTTATGGCAAAGCTATTGATTTTTTTATCGGCAAAGGATATAATAGGAGCATAAAATTTTTCTGGAGTAAGATTTTTTTCATCAACGACAAGTCCTCCGCGGGGAAACCCGCAATTTCTGAATGTGAGAGAATGTGGAAAAAGAAAGCCGAATCGCGGCTTTCTTTTTTCGTGCCGAAATAAGGGAAAGGATTATAGAAAAAATTGCAGGAATAATTATCGAATAAAATTTATTTTATACCGCTTGCAAGTGGCGGTGTTTTATGGTATAATGCAAACGGTGCTCCTATTAGCGGGAGTAAAGGAGAAAGGAAAATGGAAAACCTAAAAGCTTTTTTAGCAGACCTTTGGGATACCGTTTACGCCTGGATTCTTTCGGACGGTATTCGGTTGGTGGTCGGAATTATCGCCTTTTTCATTTGCTTGAAAATAGCAAAGGGCGTAGCAAAACGCGTTCGCAAAAAAATGACCAAGAAAAACGTAGAACGCACGGTGGTGCAGGTTACGTACGACGTATTACTCGTGGTACTGCGCATCGTGGCAATTCTCGTATTTTTGGCAATCGTTGGCATTAACACGGCAAGCGTTTCCGCGGCAATTGCGGCGGCAGGACTTACCATAGGCCTTGCTTTACAAGGCGCGTTTTCCAACCTGGCAGGCGGCGTAATTATCCTTACGATGGGCTTATTCCGCGACGGCGATTTTATCGAGTCGGCAGGGGTTAGCGGCACGGTAGAGGCTATTAAAATGTTCTATACCCACCTCGTAACGCCCGATAACCGCACGGTTACCGTGCCCAACGGTCAGCTTGCAAACGGCGTAATCGTAAACTATTCTAAAAAGGATACGAGAAGGGTAGATTTCCTCTTTTCCATCGCTTACGATGCAGACTACGCCAAAGCCAAGGAAATTTTGCTTGACCTTTGCAATCGCGACGCGCGCGTGTTGCCGGACCCCGCTCCCTTTGTAAATATGAGCGCGCACGGGGCAAGCAGCATCGATATCACCGTCCGCGTTTGGGTAAAGAGCGAACATTACTGGGCAGTAAATTTTGCCATGTACGAAGGGGTAAAAGCCGCGTTTGATGCAAACGGTATTGAAATTCCCTTCCCGCAAATGGACGTGCATCTTCCCGCTCCCAAAAATTAATTTTGAAACGGTTTTACCGCGCAATAAAAACAAAAAGATAAGGTAGGGTAGCCGAAACTAGGCTACCAAAGGAAAATTATGAAACTCAACTATAAAAAAACGCTCTTTGTAGGCTTTGCCTTTTTTCTCATTTGCTTATTTTGGCAAGCTTACGATACGCTCATTCCCAAAATTCTCGTAAATAAGTTCGGTATGAACCAAACGTGGTCGGGACTTATTATGGCGCTTGATAATTTGTTTGCGCTCTTCCTTTTGCCCATTTTTGGTTCGCTTTCCGATAAAACCAAAACGCGCTTTGGCAAGCGCACGCCCTACATTATCGTAGGAACGGTGCTTTCGTGCGTGTTCTTCTTCGGTCTTTCCGTTGCCGATAATATGAAGCTTTCTTCGGTGGAATACCTTACGCCCCAAAGTGAAATTTCGGCAGAGCTGATGGACGAGCTGTGGGAAGAATGCAAAACGGAGCGCATTGTAGAGCAGGGCGGCAAAAAGCACCCCCTCTACACGGTTATTAGCGAGCAAGATTTTAAATCGATACAAGCCTTTACCGACGAAACGGGCGCAACCTTTACCGACGATTACGTAAAATACGTTATCCCTGCGCGCCAACACGTGGCTTGGCAAAACACGCTGCAAAGCCCCGCAACGCTGGTGTTTTTCGTTACGATGCTATTATTGCTACTCGTTTCTATGTCCACCTTCCGCTCCCCTGCGGTGGCTTTAATGCCGGACGTAACCTTGCCGCCCCTTCGCAGTAAGGCAAACGCCGTTATCAATTTAATGGGCGCGGCAGGCGGTGCGCTCGTTCTTGTGCTCGGCATTATTCTCGGCACGGGGCAGGCGAAAAATTCTATGATGAGTTACATGGGCGTGTTTGGCATTTGCATTATCATTATGCTGGCGTGCCTTGCGGCGTTCCTGTTCACCGTAAAGGAAAAGAAGTGGGCGGAGGAATGCGAGGCGGAAAAACTGCAATACGGTATCGAAGAAAGCAAGGAAGACGCAAACGAAGGCAGCCGCAAATTAAGCAAGGGCGAATTCGTTTCCCTCATTCTCATTTTACTTTCCGTCGTATTTTGGTATGCGGGCTATAACGCGGTTACCAGTAAGTATTCGGTATATGCCGAGCAGGTGCTTTCCGTCGATTACAGCACAACGCTGTTAATTGCAACGGCGGCGGCAATCGTTTCCTATCTCCCCGTGGGGCTCATTGCCTCTCGCATCGGCAGAAAAAAGACGGTTATTGCAGGCGTTGTTATGCTGGCAGTTGCCTTTGCGGCGGCGGCGTTTATGCAAAAGGGAACGCACGTTATGGTAATGAACGGGCTCTTCGTGCTGGCGGGCGTAGGCTGGGCAACCATCAACGTAAACTCCTATCCTATGGTGGTAGAGCTTGCCAAGGGTAGCACGGTAGGTAAATTTACGGGCTATTATTACACCGCAAGTATGGCGGCGCAGGCGGCAACGCCCTTCCTTTCAGGTTTACTGATGGACGGTTTTGGCATGTGGACGCTATTCCCTTATGCGGCGGTTTTTGTGGCGCTTGCCCTCGTAACGATGGCGTTTGTCCGCCACGGCGACAGCAAGCCCCCCAAGCAGGTTTCCGCTTTGGAATCGCTTGCAGATATGGACGTATAACCCCCAAACGTGTTAATAACTTTAAACGTGTTTAATAACTTTAAACGTGTTTAATAAAAGAAAACCTCCCCATGTGGGGAGGTTTTTTGTTTTGGTTTTCTTTTAACGAGGGGTTTCGTTTTGATTTTTTTCTTCTGATCAGCCGACCAGGAAAGGGAGGCTTATTTTGTTCCCTTTCTTTTAAACAGACGGGAAAGAAAGGATTTTTTCGGCTTTTGCAGGTTTTTTAAGGCTGGGTCGGGCGTGGCGCAAACGGCAAGGCAATAAACGTTTACCGCGCCTGCCTTTTTTAAGGTGGCGGCGGCTTCGTCCAGCGTTGCGCCCGTGGTAATAACGTCGTCAATTAAAAGTAGCGTTTTGCCGCAAACGGCTTTTTTATCTGCCGAAAAGCAATTACTCAAATTTTTCTTGCGCGCCTCACGCGACAAGGTTCGCTGTTCCTTGCTTTCCTTTTTCTTGGTCAGGGCGCAAACAATGGGCACGCCCGTAGCCTCGGAAAAGTGCCGCGCAAGCAGTTCGGACTGGTTGTATCCCCGCTTTTTTAACCGCTTTTCGTGTAAGGGAATAAAGCAAACGCCGTCTGCCGCAAGTCCTTCCTTTTGCCAAACGTCAACCAGCTTTTGCGCAAGCGGCGCGGCTAAAAAGGGCTGATTGTGAAACTTCATTTTAATAACGGCGTAGCTTAGGGGCGGCTCGTAATCGGCAAAGGAGCGGCAATGCGTAAAGGCGGGCGGCAGATGCTTGCAATCGCTGCAAAGCCCCTCGGAAACCGACCTTCTTCCGCATTTTGGGCAAACGAAAAGCCGCGGCTCGGCAAAAAGCGTTTCGCACCGCTTGCAAAAGGGCGTTTCGTCAAATTTTTCCCTTCCGCAAAGAGGACAGGTATAGTCGTGGCGGAAGGTTTCTTGCACAAAGGTACGTAATTTCATAGTGTGGATAAAGCAAACGCCCCGTTCGGGGCGTAGCGTAAATAATTTATTCGGTAACGCGCGTCGTACCAAGCGGGCGCACTTGGGCAAGGAATACGTTTTCTTCGCCGAACAGCTCGCCCATTTTTTGCATATAGGTTGCGGCAAAATCGTTTTCCACCACGGCAAGAATCGTTCCTGCAAAGCCGCCTCCGTGTACGCGGCACGCGCCTTTTTCTCCTAAAATTTTGCGGGAAAGGAGCAAGGCAAGGGGGATGCGCTGTTCCGTTTCGCCAGGAACGGCGTTGTTTTGCAGTTGCGTTAAGCTGCTTTCTCCACTTGCGTTAATGCAGGAAAGAAAGGTTTTTACGTCGCCTGCTTCTAATGCGCTGGCGGCGCGTTCTACCACGGCGTTTTCATCGAAAATATGCTTTGCGCGGAGAATGGCTCTGCCCGAAAAGCTTTTATAAAGAGCGGGCATAGCGGCGTAAAATTCTTCTTCGCTTACGTCGCGCAGTACTTTCTTGCCAAAATAAGCGGCAATTTGCGCCATTTCCGCCTTGATATCGGCGTAATGCTCGGTAAGTGCGGCGTGGCTACCGCCCGTGTTGGTGATGATAAAGGAATAGCCTTCCGGCTTGGATAAGCGGCGGATCACGGGCCTTGCGGGGATGCGAAAATCGAGGTTGGAAAGGCCGCCTAGCGAAATTCCCATTTGGTCCAAAATGCCGCAGGGCTTATTAAAATATACGTTTTCGGCATACTGCGAAATTTCCGCCTTTTCTTCGGGGGAAAGCGCGCCGCCAAGATAAAAATCGTTTACGATTTCGGTAATCAACAGCTCAAACGCTGCCGAGGAGGAAACACCCGCGCCCTTAAATACGTTAGAGGTAATGTGGGCGGTAAAGCCGCCGACGCTGGGATGCGTTTCCTTAATTTTTGCAAGAACGCCGCGCGTTAAAGCGATAGAAGTGCCGTATTCCTTGGGGCGTACGGCAAGGTCATCCAAGCTCACCAAAATATCGCGGTAGCCTTCCGAACAAATTTTAACAATGCCGTTATCCGTCTTTTTTACTGCGGCCAAAATATCGCACGAAATGGCGGAAACGATTACCTTTCCGTGTTGATGGTCGGTATGATTGCCCAAAATTTCCGTTCTTCCGGGGGAGGAAAACATGCAGTCTGCATCGGTATTTTCCACTCTTTTAAATTTGGCAAGCAAAGCGTCGTAGCGTGCTTTTCTTGCGGGTTCGTCGTAATTTTCTCCGTAAAGTAAAGTATAATCCATAGTCGTTTTCTCCTTGCCCTAAAAGTATAGCATACTTTTTTTACCGTGTAAAGAACTTTGGAGAATTTGCCGAGAAAAAGAAGAAAATACCCTCTCTTCGTTTGCAAAAAAGAACCTTTCTTTTTCTACGAAAGCAACCGCACGAAAGCACACCCCACCCCTGCGGAAAGGATGCCGATTGCAAGGCTGGTCGCAATGGGAAAGGCTAAATTTTTCTTTCCGCTACCGCCAAAATACACGGCGGAAACGTAAAAAGTGGTTTCGCTACTGCCGTACACCACGGAGGCGCAACGGGCAATTAGACTGTCTGCGCCGTGTTTTTCGCACAAATCGGCAACCACGCCCAGGCTTCCGCTGCCCGAAAACGGCTTAACGATCATCAGTCCGGCAAGCTCCGCAGGGATTCCGAGCGCTTTAAGGAGGGGCGCAAGCAGCTTTTCAAGCAGGGAGGAAAGGCCGCTTGCATCCATTAGCGCGGTCATCGCAAAAACGGCGGCAAGGTAGGGGAATAGGCGCACGGCAAGGGGTATGGCCTTGCTTGCCCCTTCGGTAAAGGTGCGGTATACGGGCACTTTTTTTAGGGCGGCGGCGCAAAAGGCAAACAAAAGGAGCAGCGGAACAAAATAGACGGAAAGCTTCATCTTTTCCCTCCTTTTTTGCCATAAAAAGCGGCAGTTGCGTTGCAAATACGCCGTAGCGTCCACTTCTTATGCAAACGAATTACCAAAATTGCCACTACAAGAGAAAACGCGCCGCAAAGCAAGGAGGGGAGGAGCACGTCGCTTGGGGTTTTACTGCCAAGCGAGGCGCGCAGGGAAATAATCCCCGTGGGGAGTAGCTGCAGCATGCAGGTGTTAAGGAGAAACAGCGCGGTGGTTTGATGCTCGTACCATAGCCGTGCGGCGAAGGGTTTTTTTACGGCGAAGGGTTTTTTTACGGAGGCGGTTGGGGCGGCGTGTTCTCTTTTGCCGCTGGTTGGAGGCGTAGGTCTTGCGGCGGTTTGCACGGCGGTTGCGACGTTTTCCTTTGCGGCGGTTGCGGAGGATTGCAGGGTTTGCTCCATTCGTTTTACCGCCTCTAATCCTGCAGGAGTTGCGGCGCTGCCCAGCCCCAAGAGGTTGGAAGAAAGATTTAGCGTGATAAAATTTTCCGTTTCCTCCTCCGTTTCGCCCAGCAAAAAGCGCAGGAGTGGGTGGAACAAACGGGCTAATTTTCGGTGCACGCCGGCGGCGGAAAGTAAATGCATCACGCCCATCCAAACGCAGTAAAGCGCGGCGATGGAAATGCATAGCGCAAGGGCCTTTTCCGCCGAGGCTAAAATGGTGGGGAGCACGCTTTGCGGAGCGGAAAAAAGTAAAAGGACAAGGGAAAGACAAAATAAGACGAAAAACAAAACGTTCATACCGCATTTTACGCGCGG